>JAKUSY010000702.1 GCA_022451445.1 Planctomycetota bacterium | reverse complement strand
CTTCAGGTCCCCGACGCGACGCTCTATCACCCGGGTAAACCTGGTGGCCGAAGGCGCGAGGACCCGAACGTGGGAGCGCGCGCCCGCGCTGAGCGTCCCTCGCTGAAGAACCGCCGTGGGGCGGGCGAGTCCATCTCCGTCCGCCGCCGCCTCGTTCACGGGCAGGGCCGGTTTTTTTCCATCGATGAACCCTGTGATATGATTGCGCCCGGCCTGCATGTCCCTGGTGAACGGGATCAGGCTGGTGACCCCCAGCAGATGCATGGAGAGGCCAACCGCACGCGAGACACCCGAAAGGCACAGCAGGCCTTCGCGTGATTTACAGGCTTCATTGAAACGAAGGATGGCGCTGATGCCGGTGGAGTTGATGTAGTTCACCCGGGCAAAGTCCACCAGCAGAAAACGCGGGCTTTCCGAGTCCGCGCTCTCCAGGGCCTTTTCGAACGTCATGTAGTTCGCCGCATCGATAAAGCCCTTGAGCGCCAACTCGCAGATGTCCTGGGGGGGGTCGCGATCGAGGCGATGGTTCCGAGTCTTGAAGGTCAGCTTAGGCATATCTGCGGAGGAGGAATGGAACGCGCGAGGGGGCCAGGCTCTTTTCGCCTGGCGGCCCGGGCTTCGCCTTTTTCGCGCCTGGAATGGGATCAGACCGTTCGAAGCCGTACAGGTGATTCTAAGCCTGGGCGACTCCGTGTCAAGAAACCCGAAAGCGCAGAGCGCCCTTGAACTGTGCGGCAGAAGAGAACAGAATCGGCCTCCTCCCGGACATCTACCTTAAATCATTCGGACCTTTACGCCATGCCCCAGGAGTTGCTCTTTGATCTCGATTCGGTTGATCTGACGAGAACCCAAATCTCCCGCGAAGAGATCCGTCAGCACAACCCCCAGCGTTTCGAGTTTGAACAGCTTGAGAGCATCGCCTACTTCAGCCCCCGGGAAAAGATAGCCATCGCCGTACGCACCCTGCGCCAAGATGAGTTCAGGACAAAAGGGCACATGCCCGGGAGGCCCATTTTCCCGGGCGTGATGTTGCTGGAATCGGCCGCCCAGCTCTGCTCTTTCTATACCGGCGCCACGGTCGAGGCGGATACCGTATTCGGCTTCGGCGGGGCGGACCGCGTACGCTTCAGGCGCATCCTGCAGGTGGGTGACACCCTCCACCTCCTCGCCAGGCCCGTAAACATTTCCACGAAGCGCTCTTTATTCAAAACCCAGGGAGTAGTCGACGGACAGCTCGCCTTCGAGGCCTCCATTTTCGGGATCGCCCTGCCCCCGACCGCGGAGGGGACATAAAAATTGGCGGAGAGGCGGGGATTTGAACCCCGGGTACAGACTATTTTCCGTACAACGGATTAGCAATCCGCCGCTTTCGACCGCTCAGCCACCTCTCCGCTTGGATGCTTTCGGGATCGAATGGGGTAGGATTTTAGCTGAATCTCCTGTCGATGCAAATCGGAACCGCCGAGCATCTCCTTTCCTGTTGACCGCCCATCCGACAGTTGCTACCATTCCGCGGTTAACCCGCATCCGGAGCCACCCTCTCCTTGGGCTCGCGGGCTTCTCTTTTCCCCTGTCGTTCAACTTGGTGGTTGGTCATGTCTCTACGGGTCGGGTCTCCCGGAGATTCGCTGGATCCTGGCAATAGCCTGGCAAGCACGCTCGAGGAGCGGCTCCGGGATCGCCTGGGATCGGAAGATTTCGATGCCTGGTTCGCCAGCACTCCCTGTCGTTACCATCCGCCCGGCATCTTTGTCTTTACCGCTCAAAGCCCATTTCGAACCAAGTGGATTGAAACAAAATATGGGGATGTCCTACACGGCCTTGTCCGAGACCTGTGCGGCCAGGATGCG
>JAKUSY010000701.1 GCA_022451445.1 Planctomycetota bacterium | reverse complement strand
GCACGATCAGCTCCTATCGAGAAGGCGATGAAGTGGAGCTTATCTACCTCCGTGCCGGCAGGGAGGAGAAGCTCAAGCTGAAGCTGGGTTCGAGTGGAGGGGGGAAGAAGTCCCGGGGATTCAGCGGGAACAGAAAATACACCGCGCCGATTACGACACAGGGCCTGGTTGGCCACAGCATCGGGCGCTGGCAGAGGGAATTAGGCCAGGGCTACGATGAGATATTCCAGGGCAACACGGGCTTCAACCGGATCGGCCCTGATGAATTGTATCAGGGTATCGGCAGGGAGGGCACCTATCGCATCACGGTGGAGCTGTCCGGACACAACCAGGAGCACCCATGGGGAGAGCTGCTCCAGACCGACCAGGATGATCCGTTTTCAGTGGGGTTCTACCTTGAACGCAAAGAGCACCTCCGAGGTCCTCGCAAGCAACGGCTCGCGGCCTGGCCGCTCCCCGGTGACGGCAGGAAACGCAGCTTCAGCTACCAGACGTATATCGACAAGACCTGGACGCCCTGGTTTGCCTGGGAGAACGGGCCGAGCATCCGTCACAACGTCCATGGCAACCTCGTTAAGAAGTATTATCCCGAGCTCTATTACGACGGCAAGGCGAAGAAGACCGACAGCTGGCCCAGGGAGATGGCGAAGCTCCTGTTTGAGGCGGGCTACAAGGGCCCCTCCATCCGTGTTCACAGCTTCACGATTGAGCTTGTGAAGGAGGAGTGGCCGCCGAAGAGCCACAGGTCGCTGTATGGCAAGGGTTCGATTGAAAAGGCTGATCAGCGCAGGCTGCTCCTGGACTTCATCAGGAGAGCCTATCGCCGGCCGGTGGAGGCCAGTGAAGCGGATGGCTACCTCGGCCTGATCCGGAAGATGCAGGCGGAGGGAGCGACCCTGCAGGATGCGATGAAGGCGGCCTACATGGCGGTTCTCTGCTCCCCGGAGTTCATCTATATCAAGCAGGACGCGGGCAGGCTGGACAGCTATGAGATCGCCGAGCGCCTGAGCTATTTTCTCTGGTCGTCGATGCCGGATGCGCGTCTGTTCGAGCTCGCCGGGAAGGACCAGCTCTCCCGGCCCGCGGTGGTCGAGGCGGAGGTCGAGCGCATGCTCGAGGATCCCAGGGCGCTGGCATTCACCAGGCACTTCCCCGAGCGCTGGCTGCTTCTGCACCAGCTCGGGCGGATGGAGCCGGACAAGAAGGGCCCCTTTAGAGCCTATTTCGAGATGAAGAATCAACTGGTTGAGCAGGCCGACCTCTTCTTCAGCGATTTGCTGTCGACCAATGGCAGCATCCGCAATTTCATCAATTCAGATTACACGTTCATGAATGCGGTGTTCGACCGGCACATTTACGGGCAGGGCGGGGTGGAGGGAAACCACCTGCAGAAGGTCGTCCTGAAAGATCGGCGTCATGGAGGGATCTTCACCATGCCCGCCGTGATGACGGTGACCGCTAATGGAGTCGACACCTCTCCGATCGTTCGCGGCGCCTATGTCCTGGAGAATATCCTGGGCACTCCTCCTCCTCCCCCTCCGCCTGACGTGGAACCGCTGGTGCCGAACGTGAGTGGCACGAGGACCCTCAAAGACGAACTGGCAGCTCATCGAAAGAACGAGTCCTGCAACAGTTGTCACCGGAAGATTGATCCCATGGGATTCGCGTTGGAAGCCTTCGACCCTATCGGCCGCATCAGGACTCGTTATCCCGACCAGGACAGGAAGTTGAGTATAGACACCAGCGCTGTGCTTGCAGATGGGAGGAAGATCAGCGATATCGTCGAATTCAAGCAGATGCTGCTGGAGCGCGAGGAGCTGGTTTACCGCTGCCTGGCGAAAAAGATGCTGAGCTATGCCA
>JAKUSY010000700.1 GCA_022451445.1 Planctomycetota bacterium | reverse complement strand
GGTTCGAGGCAACAACGTATATCCGACCGCCGTGGAAACCGTGATCCGGGATTTCCCCGAGGTTGCGGAATATAGACTGCGGGTGGTAGAGTCTGGAGACTTGAATTCCCTTGAAGTCGATGTCGAGGCGGTTGCTGACGATTCGTCCGGGGGGGATCTTTCAGAGCGAATCAGCAGGGCTCTTCATGATGCCCTGCTTTTCCGGGTGCGGGTTTCCCTTGTGCCTCAAGGGAGCTTGCCTCGGTACGAATTGAAAGCCAGGAGATTGGTCAGAGAGAAGGATAAACAGTGATGAGCTCGCGCAAGAGACCTGCATTTTTTCCGGCGGCCCTGGTGTGGGCAGCCGCTATTTGCTCCTCGATCATCTCCAGCGGCGGCGTGAACGCCGATGAGTGGCCCGCCTGGAGAGGCGCAGGCCAGCGATGTTTCTCGCCGGAAAAGAACCTCCCTGCAAAATGGTCCCAGAAAGGCGACAACCTTCTCTGGAAGAACGATGTGGGAGCCCGCTCCGCTCCCGTGGCCTGGGATGGGAGGATATATGTGCTTCACCTGACGGGGAAAGACGATACCTGGCAGGAGGAGGTCGTCTGCCTCGATGGAGAGAACGGTAAGATTCTCTGGCGCTACGCCTTCAATATTTTCCTGACGGACATCCCCTCCACGCGGGTCGGATGGTCGAATCCATGTGTCGATCCGGAAACAGGCAACGTCATTGTGCATGGAGTCCAAGGAGTTCTTGTCTGCCTGGACAGGGACGGAAAGAAGGTCTGGCGTCACTCGCTGACAGAGGAGTTCGGAAGGATCTCCGGCTACGGCGGCCGAACCCACACGCCCATGGTGGATGAAGGCCGGGTGGTGATCAGCTTCCTGAACGCAGCCTGGGGAAACCAGGGCAGAGGCTCTCATCGATACCTGGCCCTCAATAAATTGACCGGCGAGGTGGTCTGGTGGTCGGCGCCCGGTGGCGCGCCCCTTGATACGACCTATTCCATGCCCTCGGTCGTCGTGGTTGATGGGGTCAGGCTCCTTGTCGTCGGATGCGCGGATGGCAACATCTACGGCCCCAAGTCCCGCACCGGCGAGAAGGTGTGGACCTTCAGGCTGTCCAAGCGTGGGCTGAACGCGTCGGTCGTGGTCCACAATGGCCTGGCCTACGCCTGCCATAGCGAAGAAAGCCAGTTCAACACGGACCCCAGGCAGCCTGTCATGGGGAGGGTGGTCTGTTTCAGGGTTTCAGGATCCGGCGACATAACCAAGGCCAACGAGGTCTGGCGCGAGGATGGATTGACGGCCGGCTACTCCACCCCGGCCGCCGATGACAAGTACCTCTACGTCGGAGCCAATTCAGCCAACATACATTGCTTTGACCTGAAGACGGGAAAAGAGGCCTGGGTTCACAATGTCGGGACGGTGCTCAAGGCCTCTCCCGTCGTTGGCGATGGGAAGCTCTATGTGGGTGAGGTCAGCGGGCATTTCTCGATCCTCCAGCTTGGCGACAAGAAAGCCTCGACTCTCAGCCGGGAGAAGTTCGCCCTCGAAGATGGCCGTCCGATGGAGATCAACGGGTCGGCCTGCATCGCCCGGGGCAAGGTCTATTTCTGCACCTCGAAGCACATTTACTGTATCGGAAAAGCCGATGCCGGCGCCGGCGCCGCCCCGGTTCCATGGCCTGCCAGCGAGCTCGCCGCCAAGGACGGGGCCAAGGCCTCGCATCTGCAGATCCTGCCTGCCGAAACCGTTCTCCGCCCCGGAGAATCGCGGTCGTTCAGGGCGATGCTCTTTGCCTCCGGTGGTCGCCTGATCGGAGCGTGCAGGCCTGACTGGAGCACCCCGCGCCGTGCTGCGAAGGTGGATGCGGAAGG
>JAKUSY010000070.1 GCA_022451445.1 Planctomycetota bacterium | reverse complement strand
CGAATCTCAATGCAAGGATGTCGACCAGGGCTCGGCGGCTCTCATCAAGGATCTCAAGCAGCGCGGCATGCTCGAGGACACCCTGGTTGTCTGGGGCGGTGAATTCGGCCGGACGGCCTACTGCCAGGGGGGTCTCTCGCGCAAGAACTACGGGCGCGACCATCATCCTCGCTGCTTCACAGTGTGGATGGCCGGCGGGGGGATCAAGCCCGGGATCACCTACGGCCAGACCGATGACTACGCCTACAACATCGTCGACGCGGATGGAAATACCCTGAAGCCACAGCCCACCAAGGAGCACTGGACGCCCGGGACCATGCACATCCACGATCTCAACGCGACGATCCTGCACCTGGCCGGATTCGATCACCGGCGCCTGACCTATCGCTACCAGGGACGCGACTTCCGCCTGACCGATATCCACGGGCACGTCATCAAGGAGCTGCTCGTCTGATCGAGGCGGCTTGAAAAAGACGCAATTGCGTCCCTTTTCTCCCCATCGCCAGCTCGCTGCCGGATGCCGATATCCTGTTAAGCTCACCTGGAACTTGAACACGAGCGTGCCAGCGGAGATAATCATCAGGGTACGAAACACCGTCATTTGAATCTCTAACCGTGGAGAGCCCATGAACCGGCGCGGATTCCTGCAGACCAGCCTTGGTGTCGCGGGCCTGTCGCTGCCTGATTTCCTCGGCCTGCGAAAACTCCAGGCTGCGCGGGGAACAGGAGTCGGCAGGGCGAAATCATGCATCGTGCTCTTTTGCTGGGGCGGCATCAGCCAGCTCGACAGCTGGGACCCGAAGCCCGACGCGCCAAAGGAGATTCGCGGCCAGTTCAAGCCGATCTCTACAGCGACGCCGGGAATCCAGGTTTCCGAGCACATGCCGAAGCTCGCCCGGCACACCGAGAAGCTCGCCATCGTGCGCTCGGTGCATCATGGGAGCCCCGCGCACGGCAGGGCCATGTACTGGAACATGACCGGGCGCCCGCCGCCGCAGCAAGCCCTGGCAGCCAACCTGCCGCCATCGCCCGATGACTGGCCATCGATGGGCGCGGTGGTCTCCAAGTTCCGCAAGGCCCCCGCCGGCCTGCCGCCGGCGGTTCGCCTGCCGTATCCCCTGGTCGACAACGGCACCCTCCAGGCCGGAGAGTACGGCGGCTGGCTGGGAATGAAATATGACCCCATCGTCATCTCGACGAAGAACGGCAAGCCCTTCGGCGGAGTCTCCCGCGGACTCGGCGCGGCGAATATCGACCCGACCCTGACAACCGGTGAGGGCAGGCTGAAGAAACGCCTGGAGCTGCTGCGCGGTCTCGAGAACGGCCTGGCCAGGAGTCCTGGCACCGACCTGTTCGACCACTCGCGCGGGCTGGCTGTTGACATGCTCGAGAATCCCCGGGTACAGGAGGCATTCAAGCTGGAGAAGGAACCGGAGAAAGTTCATCGCGCCTATGGCGAGCACATCTGCGGCAAGAGCATGCTCCTGGCGCGAAGGCTCATAGAGGCCGGGGTGCCGCTGGCGACCGTGGTCTGCGCGGCGGGCGATCTGAACGGTTCCAAGGGCGACCACTGGGACACCCACGGCGATGGTTTCAACCGCCTGAAGAACACCATGCTGCCGGTCTTCGACGGCAGCGCCTCGGCCCTCCTGGCCGATCTCGATGGCAGGGGGATGCTGGACGAGACCCTGGTCGTCTTCCTGACCGAGTTCGGCAGAACGCCGAAGGTCAGCAACAACGGCGGACGGGACCACTACCCCAACTCCTACTCGGTCGCCTTCGCCGGGGGCGGAATCCAGGGTGGACAGGTCTATGGAAAGTCCGACAAGATCTCCTCGAAGCCCATCCACAAGGCCTGCGGCCCCGCCGAATTGCACGCGACGATCTACGAGGCCCTGGGCATCCCCCCGGATACGCACATCCACGATCGCCTCGGGCGTCCCTTCCCCATCGCCGATGGTGAGTCCCTGCCTCTTTTCTCCTGAGACCGTTTCCCCGGGAGACCAGCTGCCCGCGCTCGCATAGGGCAACACCTTTTCGCACCGCTGCTGTATACTCAAGCCCGAGTTTGACTCTGGGAAAGTAACGACCGCGATTGAATCAACAGCACTGGAGGAACCGGAGCGATGCGACGGATTTACTTCTTTGGATTTCTCTGTTTCTTTCCGCAGGCCGGCGGTGATTTCGTCCAGGGGCAGGAGCGCCCGGCGCCCTTCTCCTTCACCCGCCTGACCGCCCACTGGGCCGACTACAGCGCCGAGGACTACCTCAAGCATCTCGGCGAGGTAAAAACCGAGGTCGCCCAGGTCGGCTTCTGGGGCGCCCACTTCTGGAGCCTCGCGGCCACTCCGCACGGAAAGGGCTACCCGGCGCACTTCCCGGTCGAGGGCCACCGTGAATGCTCGCAATGGCTCGAGAACCTGAACCGCGGAATTCATAAGCTCGGCATCAAGCCCATCGGCCACTTCAACGTCATGTTTCTCGTCGGAGACCCCGAGACCCCCGAGGGTCCCCGGGGCTTCTTCAAGTTCTACAATGACCAATGGGATGAAGCCGAGCTGGGGCCAAAACCTGTAAAAGACCCCACCGACCTGCTCGAGCGAAACCGCGATGGAAGCCTGATCTCGAACAAGGGCTACAGCATCGGCGGCATGAAGGAATACTGGGGCTGCCTTAGAAACCCTCATTGGCGAGCCGTCCTCAAGGCCTGGGTACGTTTCGCCATCCGCCGCGGCGTCGACGGTTTCGTCATCAACTACTACTACCGCCACGACTGCCATTGCTCCCACTGCGTCTCAGGCTTCAAGAGCCACCTCTCGGGCCGTTACGGGAAAGAGGATCTCTCGAAGCTCTTCGGGATAGCCGACCTGGGCAAGCACACGTTTGACGAGATCGGCGCCTGGCATTCTCCTAAATCCTCGACCCTCCTCCAGCGCGAGGCGCTGCGCTTCTCCCAGGTCAGCAACAAACAGGCCTTCGACGAGGTCTTCGTCAGGTTCGGCCGCGGCCTGAAGCCCGACCTGCTGCTGGCCCAATGGAACCATATCGGGGACTTTTCCCAGATTGACGGAGACGAGAAGTGCATGCTGCCGGGCGAGCTCTGGTCAAGTGATGAGGACTACCTCTGGTACAGCCTTGGTGGCTCGGCGAATTTCACCCGGCTGAAGGACGGCTTCCTCGGCGAGGGAACCCTGCAGGCACGGTATATCCGCGGCGCCTCGGGCGACAAGACCTACACGCTTGGAAAATACGAGAGCGTACGCACCCGGGTGTCCATCGCCGAGCTGGCCGCCAACGGCGGCGCCTCGATGGGCTTCTATACCAGGCTGAAGGATCCCGAGGCGCGCAAGGTCATCACCTCCTACTACGGCTTCCTGCATCAATATGACAATCTCTATCGCGACAATACCTCGCACGCCGAGGCCCTGCTGCTCTTTCCCCGCGGCGCCGTTCACGCAGGAAACCTCGCTCCGCGCGATCGTTTCAGGAAGCTCGGCCGCAAGCTCCTCGATGAACACGTGCTCTTCGACATCCTGCCCGATGACATGGCGTCCGCTGAGGCCCGCAAGAAGTACTCGCTGATCGTCGATCCGAACGACAAATCCGTTTCCCCGGAGACTCTCACGAAGGCGCTGCCGCGGGAACGCAGCCGCTTCGATGCCCCCGCTACGGTTCGAGTTTCCGCCAGCCGCCCGGCCCTGCTAGATGAACTCACGGTCCACTTCGTCAACTACAACAGGACCGAGCGGGGTGATGGCGGCAACCCGGGCGGCACCATCAAGGATGAGAAGCCCATCGCCGTGAAGGAATTCGGCGCGAAGGTCCGGCTCCCTGGAGGATTCACGGTCAGCCGGGTGGAGTTCCTCACGCCCGAAGCCGACAAGCCCGTTGCCCTCCAACACAAAATATCCAGCGGGAGCTTAAGCATCCGTATTCCCTCTTTCAGTGCATATGGCGTCGCGAGAATCCGTCTGCAGAAGAAAGGCCCACCGAAGCTCCGACCAAAGATCGCCGCCATCGTCACCGAGTACCGCCACAACTCCCATGCCGACATCATCGTCAGCCGCCTGCTGCAGACCTACACGCTCGACGGCAATGGCAGGACCTCTCCTCTCGAGCTGGTCTCGCTCTATACCGACCAGGTGCCTGGAACGGACACCAGTCGGTCCCTCGCCAAAACACATGGTTTCCGCCTCAGCCCCACGATCGAGGATGCCCTGACTCTCGGGACCGGCAAGCTCGCCGTCGACGGCGTCCTCCTCATCGGTGAGCACGGCAAGTACCCACGCTCGCCGACCGGCAACGTGCAATACCCCAAGCGCCGCTTCTGGGACGAAACGGTGGCTGTCTTTCGAACCAGTGAACGCGTCGTTCCCGTCTTCGTCGACAAGCACCTCTCGGACAATTGGAAGGACGCCCTCCACCTCTACGACTCGGCCGCGGAGTTGAAGATCCCCATCATGGCCGGCTCATCCCTGCCGACCACCTGGCGGCGTCCGGCCGCCGACGTCCGGCGAGGAGCGAAGCTGAAGGAGATCGTCGCCATCACCTACGGGAGCACCGACGCCTACGGCTTCCACGCGCTCGAGTTCTGCCAGGCTCTCGCCGAGCAGCGCAGAGGCGGCGAGACCGGAATCCGGGCGGTCCAGATGCTCACCGGCAAGGCGGTCTGGGAGGCCTTCGAAAAGAAGCTCTTTGATGTCGAGCTCTTTGACCAGGCCTGGGAGCGCCTGATCATGAAGCAGGCACCGAGGGACAAGCTCGCAGAGCGGGTTCCCGCCCCCCTGCTCTTCCGGCTGGAGTATGTCGACGGCCTGCGGGTCAACCTACTCGAGCTCAACGGCGCGGCCGCTGAATGGTCCGGAGCCTGGCGCTACGCTGACGACTCGACCCAGTCCTCTCTCTTCTGGACGCAGGAGGGGCGGCCCGGGATGCATTTCACCTGGCTATTGAATGGAATCGAGGAGATGATCCTCACCGGCAAACCCGCCTGGACCGCCGAGAGGACCCTGCTCACCAGCGGCGCTCTCGATGCGCTTCTCATCTCGCGCAAGGAGGGCCAGCGGCTCGTCAAGACCCCCTACCTCGAGCGCCAATACCAGCCTGGCTGGAGCTGGAAGGAACCTCCGTTCCCCCCGCCCATGCGCCCGTGGTCTGAACAATGAAACGCTCTCCCCCGTTCGTCCTTCTCATCCTGCTGAGCCTGTTCGCAACAGCCCTGCAGGCCCAGCGAGTACGATGGGAAACATCAAAGGTCGTCGGATCCCCCGATCCGCCGCTGCCGTTCACGGTCGAGAAAACCTATACGAAGATCGACTGGAAATCTCCGCTCTACGCGCTGGGAGAACCGGGGACGAACAGGCTGCTCGTCATCGCCCAGGGAGGGGAGAAGAACAGGCCGTCGAGGATCCTCCGGATCGAGGATGATCCCGCCGTCGAGAAAACTGAGATGCTTTACGAGCTCTCCGGCCGGCTCCTCTACAGCGTCACCTTCCATCCGAAGTTCCGCGAAAACAGGCAACTCTTTGTCTTCAGCAACGGCCCCACCGGCAATCCGAACCGCATCAATCGAATCTCGCGCCTCACCCTGGATCCGGCTGGCAAACAGGTCATCGAGCCCGCCTTGGGAGAGACCATCATCGAGTGGCCATCCTCGGGACACGATGGAGGAGACCTCCTCTTCGGCCTCGATGGAATGCTCTACGTCACCACCGGCGACGGCACCAGTGACTCGGACGTCAACCTCGCCGCCCAGGACATCTCCAACCTCAACGGCGCCGTCCTGCGTATCGATGTAGACCATCCCGGCAAAGAGCTCCCCTACTCGATACCGGCGGACAATCCATTCGTCTCCGTGGAAAACGCCCGTGGGGAATGCTGGGCTTTCGGGCTCAGGAATCCCTGGAGGATGTCGATGGATCCGAAGACTGGCCGGATCTGGGTCGGCAGCAACGGCCAGGACCTCTGGGAATCCGTAAACCTCCTCCGCCGAGGCGACAATTACGGCTGGAGCGTCTACGAGGGGAACCATCCCTTCTACCTGAATCGGAAGCTGGGCCCGGCGCCCTTCGTGCCGCCGATCATCGAGCACCACCACCGCGAGGCCCGCTCCCTCACCGGCGGCGTAGTCTACTACGGCAAGAAGCTCCCGAAGCTCGACGGCGCCTACGTCTACGGAGATTACACCACCGGCAAGATCTGGGCGGCGCGCCATGATGGCCAGAAGCTCACCTGGCATGAAGAGATCACCGACACCTCGCTGAAGATAGTGGGCTTCGCGGTAACCCCAGGAGAGGAGTTGCTGGTCATCGACCATGGCAGCGGTCTCTACCGGATCATCCCCGCGCCGCCGGCGGAAAAAACGCCCGAGTTCCCCCGTAAGCTCTCAGGAACAGGCATATTCACCTCTGTCGCTGATTACAAGGTCGCCAGCGGAGTCGTCCCCTACTCAGTGAATTCACCGGGCTGGGTCGATGGAGCCACGGCCGAGCGGCACCTTGCCCTGCCGGGTGATATGACCCTGCCCTTCGGAGGAGACCGGGGCTGGAACCTGTCTGAAAAGGCGGTCATCATCCAGACGCTGTCTATCGGAGACCGCAGGATTGAAACTCGCCTGATGACCCGTCAAAACAGCGAATGGGCAGGCTATTCCTACCTGTGGAACAAAGAGCAGACCGAGGCGGAACTTGTAGAAAAGAAGGGCCTCGACATCGAGGTCGAGGCAGATGGAAAAAAACAGCCCTGGCGAATCCCGGGTCGTGCCGAGTGCATGTCGTGCCACAGCCGCGCGGACAATTTCCTGCTCGGCCTCACCGCCAACCAGCTCAACCGCGACCACGCCTACGAAGCGGGCCCTGCCCCGCAGCTTGAAACCCTGAAAAATCTGGGAGTACTCTCCGGCTACAAAGACCAGGACCCCGGCCGCCTGGCAAACCCCTACGACAAGAAGCAACCCCTCGAGGCGAGGGTCCGCTCCTACCTCGACACCAACTGCGCTCCGTGCCACATCGAGGCCGGCGGCGGCAACTCGACCATCCGGCTCAACTCAGGCCAGGGCCTCGAAAAGATGATGCTGGTCTCCGCTCATCCCAGGCACGACACCTTCGGCATCCCCAACGCCCTGCTCATCGCCCCCGGCGCCCCGGAACGTTCCATCCTCTACCAGCGCATCTCGCGCCGCGGACGTGGACAGATGCCGCCCCTGGTAACTCAAAAAGTCGATGAGGCGGCCACCCGGCTCTTTCACGACTGGATCGAATCGCTCGAGCCGAAAAGGAAATTCGTCAAAACCTGGAAAACCGGCGACCTGCTGGAGGCGGCCGGAAAACTGGCTCCCTCCGGACCCCAGGACAAGGGCAAGGCGCTCTACAGGGAGCTCGGCTGCGAACAATGCCATCGCATCGGAAAGGAAGGCGGCGGAGTCGGGCCAAACCTTGGAAAAGTACTCGCATCGAGATCTCGGGAACAGCTCATCCAGTCGATCGTCGAACCCTCCAGGGAGATCTCCGAGGGCTTCTCAGCCACCCTGGTCGTAACGAAGAAAGGCCGAGTCGTCGAAGGCCGCGTCGAGAGAGAGGACGATTCCGGACGTGAATTAAGAACCAGCGACTTCTTCTCCGGCCCTGTCCGGATCAAAGCCTCCAACATCCTCGAGCGCAGGCCCTCGAAGAACTCGACCATGCCCATCGGTCTTCTCGACACGCTCAAGAAGGAAGATGTCCTCGAACTGCTCAGCTATCTGCTCGCGAGCGCCAGGCCGGGCGCGGGCTCTACTGAAAAGACACCCCGCTGATAACCTTCGAGCTTTTCCCGAGGCGATCAGCCATCGTCTTCTTCGCTCATGGCGGCTCTGCGCCTGGCGATCTCCTCGGGTGAGACGTCCTCGATGTGGGTAGCTATGTACCAGGAGTTGCCGCACGGGTCCTTCACCGCGCCATGGCGGTCACCGTAGAACTGGTCCGCAGGTTCCATGATCACCTCGGCGCCTGCCTCGACGGCGCGCTGGAACCAGGCATCCGCGTCGTCGACGTAGAGGTACAGGCTCGTTGGATGCGCCTCTGCGTCCTCCGGGCATTCCCCCAGCATCACCATCGAGTCTCCCAGCCGGACCTCGGCATGATGAACGGCTCCATCCATCTCGATGCACTCCACCGCCTCGGCATCAAAGGCCCGCTTCAGGAAAGCAAGCAGCTCCCCCGCGCCCCGCACAGCCAGGTATGGAGTAACCGTGTGGTAACCATCGGGAACCGGCTCAACCATGTCTTCCTCCCTGCAAGAAGTGTCCTGGATAACGTGCGCTTAAAGAAAATCAGAAGACCTATTATCACCCAAGGATCGCATTCAAGTCAAACCGGACGCCACCTCCACTCAACACCGAGGGGCTATCCGTCCTTGCCGAAGTTGTTCGTGATATCCTCGGTGAGGACGCCGAACACATCCCCGGGGTCGCCATATTGCCAGATCCGGACACGGGCGAAATGGACGGCGGCGGTCTTCCAGGGCGCCGGGCCGGCCCATTTCGGCAGCCAGGCGCCGAGGTTCAATTGCCCGCTCATGGCGGGAACGAAGGTCCTGTTATCGCCGATGAAGCGACCGTCGATCCAGTGCCTGGCGGAGAGCCCGCTGCAGACCGCGTAGCGGTCACGGCCGAGCTTCCTCAGCGGGTTGCCCAGATAGAGCTCGAAGCTGACCGTCTTGTCACGGACCCAATAGAAGCCCTTCGCCTTCGCTACCTGGCTGTCCTTCACGCCCTTGATCGGTACCAGGCCGGTACGCCACTCGGTCGTGTAGGTGTGGTAGCGCCCGTCGGCGGCTCCGTGCGCATCGAAGGTGAGCGACTGGTGCCTCGAGTGGACCCAGGTGTTGTACATCGGCCGCTCGAACTTTCCAGCCTTGCCGTATTCCGGGAAATCGATCTCGGACCAGTAGAAGGCCTGTCCCTTCCCCCAGCGCTGAAGGTTGGGATTGTAGAGCGGCTGGATGCTGGTGAAATTGCCGGCCAGGTTTCCAGGCACCTTCACGGCCCGGTAGCCGTAGGTCCAGATCGCCGGCACGAGACCCTTCGGCCGGGGATTGTCTTCTGACCCGATCTTCATGACGACCTCGAAGCGGCCCGAGGCGAAATGCTGCTTCGATACGAGCACTGCGCCAACCCTCTTCTTCATTCGCCATTGCCCTGTGACCGGGCCGGTGTACTCATCGCCATGGGCCTCGCACCTCAGCACCCACCGGCGTTTTCCGTCGACGGTATCCCGAACGATGTTGAGGTTCTCGGGAACTACGCCGAAATTATTTTCTCCCCACTTCTTCCGCAGGCCGTACCAGCGCTTCGGCTGGATCTTCCCGGACGACCAGTCCTCATCGAGAGAGAGCTTTGCCTTCGGGGGGAGGGGCCCGAGCTTCTTTGATTCCCCCGCCAACGAGGCCCGGGTAGCCAGGGAAGCGCCCATCAGCAGGACCAGGGAAACTCCAGCTGCCGTTTTGTTCATGCAAGCCGTCCCTCGCGGAGCTCCAGGAGTACTTCAGGCTTGATTACCGCGCATCGCATCGGCGACTCAGCTCTTCCCGTAGGACTTCCCCGGCCAGGAACCCCACCAGGCCTGGAAGCGCTTCAGCTCACTCTCCGCTCCCTGCTTCTGGCTGTCGTCGAGGGAATCGTCCTCGTTAAAGTTGAGCTCGAAGTCCGACTCGCCCAGCAGGGCCAGGATGTACTTGTAGTAGAGAACGAGGTCGGGTCCCTCGTCGTAGGCCGACAGGATCTCGAGGGCGCTGTCGAGCTCGGCGGCGAAGGTCCTCGCCTCCGCATCTCCGTCGGCGCCCAGGGCGCAGAGTGCCAGCAGATGCAGGACCTCGGTGGGGAGGCAATTGCCGATGCCGGTAATAGCGCCGACAGCTCCACAGTTTACGTAGCCGTGGAAGACCTGCGTATCGACGCCGACCATCAGGAGCACGTTGTCGTCGATGCTGGTGATGTGCTCGGCGGCGTAGGTCAGCGCGTCCGCGCCGCCGAACTCCTTGAAGCCGACGAGGTTGGGATGCGCCGAACGCAGCTCGAAGAAGAGCTCCGCCTTCGTCTCAAAGCCGTAGTAGGGGCTGTTGTAGATCACCGCGGGCAGGTTCGGCGCGGCCGAGAGAATAGCGGCGAAGTGGTTTCGCTGCGCCGCCGGCGAGGTGCCGCGCGAGAGGAGCCGCGGGATGACCATCAGCCCCCCGGCTCCGACCTCCTGGGCATGCGCCGCGTGGGCAACCGCGCTTGCCGTATTCTGCGCCCCGGTCCCGACGATCACCGGAACGCCGGCCCCGGTGAGTTGCCTAACGCCCTGCTGGCGCTGCGCATCCTCCAGGAGCGGCCAGTCACCCATCGAGCCGC
>JAKUSY010000007.1 GCA_022451445.1 Planctomycetota bacterium | reverse complement strand
ACAAGATCGGCGACTTTATCGTGCTGGATTCCGGCGAGCGCGGCAGGGTGACCCACATCGGGCTCCGCAGCACCCGCATGCTGACCCGCGATGACGTGGAGATCACCATTCCCAACGCGGTGATGGGCAACTCGAAGATCACCAATGAGAGCGGCGGCCCCTACGAGAAGGAGCGCATCCGAGTGCAGGTCGGAGTGGCCTATGGCACCGATATCGACAGGGTGGAGGAGCTGCTGATGGCCATCGCCGTGTCCCATTCGGAAATCCTGGAGGACCCGGAGCCACGGGTCCGCTTCCGGACCTTCGGGGACTCGAGCCTCGATTTCGAGCTTCTCGGCTGGATCCGCGAGCCGGTGCTTCGCGGCAGGCTGCGCCACCTGCTCTGCAAGGAGATCTACAAATGTTTCAGGGAAGAGGGGATCGAGATCCCCTATCCCAAGCGGGATGTCTATCTGCAGGGCACGGCGGAGAGCCCATCACTATCAGGGGATTGAGGCTATCCTTCGCGGTCCGCGAGAGCTTCGCGCAGGGCGTCGATGAGCGCCTCGGCTCCTGGCCTTCGCGCCTGCGCCGCCGGAGCGAGACCCGCTCTCTCGATGGCTTCGCTGGTGGTCGCCCCGAGTGAGATGATGCTCACCGCCGCTGACTCGAGTACTTCACGCCCCCTCTTCCCGCAGATTCGCAGGAATCCCTCGAGGGCTGATGGGCTGGCGAAGGTTACCGCGTCGGGAAGCTCTCCCCGGTCGAGAGCCTCGAACAGGGGCTCGGCCCTGGCGGCCTCCTCGTGGATGGTCTGGTAGATGGCTACCGTCTCGATGCGAGCTCCCGCATCCGCCAGGGCGCTCGCCAGTTCTCCTCGGGCGATATCCGAGCCGGGCAGGAGGATCCGGTGGCCGGCGCCCAGTCCCTCTTTCCGGGTGAGCTTCCGGGCGAATTCGGCTCCGGAGGAGCCTCTGCCCGCGAGCTCCGGAGTGACCCCGGCGCTCTCCATGCTGGCCGCCGTGGCCGCTCCGATCGCTCCCGTGGTACGGCTCCCCAGCCAGGATGCCGCCGTGAAGCCGGCCTCGGAACATAGCTCCACGAAGGTATCCACAGCCACAGCGCTGGTGAAGATGATGTGGGTGAAGCTGTCCTTCCCGGCCAGGACCTCATTCCACGGACCCGGATCGGCAACTCTCGCGAAGCGGATCGAGGGAACCGCGAGGACCTCCGCTCCGGCCTCCCGGAGCCTGGAGTTGAGCCCCGCCGCCCTGCATTCGGGGCGGGTGACGACGATGGTTCGGCCGTAGAGAGGGTCCCCGGTCATGGCTGGTCGGTTCCCGAGCCATCAAGGATCTCCGCTCCACCGTTTTCCAGGAGCTCCTCCGCCAGCTCGGAGCCCAGCTGCGGACCATCAGGGCGCGGGCCCTCGCGGCTTGCCCGCAGACAGGTGGCGCCATCTTCGCTTGCCAGCACTCCCTCGATGCGGATGCTCTCCCCCTCGATGCGGGCGAGGGCGCCGGCGGCGACCTGGCAGCCTCCACGCAGGCGTCGAAGGAAGGAGCGCTCGGCCAGGGAGCTTTCGCGGCTGTCCCCATCGTCGAGGGACTCCAGCGACCGGCGGAACCTGTCATCGGCTCTCCCGCATACCACGGCAAGGGCTCCCTGCCCGACGGCGGGGAGCAGGATCGAGGTGTCGATCAGCTCCGTAATGAGGTCTTCTTTTTCCAGCCGCCGGAGGCCCGCCTGGGCCAGGATGGTGCCCGCGAGCCCCTCGCGCTCGATTTTTTCCAGCCGTGTGTCCACGTTCCCGCGCAGCGGAACGATCTGCAGATCCGGACGCCAGGCGAGCAGCTGGGCCTTGCGGCGCGGGCTCCCGGTTCCTATCTTCGCGCCCGCGGGCAGCTCGGCCAGGCTCTTTCCATCAGCGCTCACGAAGGCATCCGACGGACTCTCCCTCGCGGGTATGGCGATGATCTCGAGGTCCGGATGGTGCTCCGACGGCAGGTCCTTGAGGCTGTGGACGGCGGCATCGAGCTCGCCGGCGAGCAGGGCCTCGTCGAGCTCCCGGCTGAACACCCCTGTTCCGATCATCGGGATATCCCGCTCGGGGAATTTTTCAGCACTGGTTTTGATGACGACGATCCCGGGCTCCAGTCCGGGATCGGCCGCGAGCAGGGCCTGGCGGACCCACTCGGCCTGCCGGAGGGCGAGGGGGCTCCCCCGGGTTCCCAGCTTGAATGTTTCAGGGCTCATTCCGATCGTGCCTCCACCGGGGTACGGGCCTGTTCCTGTCCTGGCAGGATGCCAACCGTGCCGCCGCAGCGAGTCGATGCGAGGGTCAGGTTCTCATTTCGGCAGGAAGAGTTTTTTGAGAAAGGCGATCTCATCTTCACTGAGCCCCTGCATGTCACGAATCGATTTGAGGCGTTCGATCGGAAAATAAATGAGCTTGTTTACCAGTCGCCGTGTCATCCGGTCGACAGCCTCGTGTTGATCGGGGGGGAAATTTTCCAGCGTACTCTGCAGCTCGCCCCTGCGGATGATTTCGAAGCGCTCGATGAGATGGCGGATCACGGGGTCGACCTCGAGGTAGTTCATCTGCCCGTAGAAGACCTCGATCTGTTTTCTGACGATCTCCTCGGCCTTCGCGAATTGATCGTGGCGGCTGGAGAGGTTGCCCTGGATCACCCTGTTGAGGTCATCTATGTTGAAAAGATGCACCCCCCCGGTTTCGCCGCTGGCGGGCTCGATATCCCTGGGACCGGCCAGGTCGATGATGACCAGGGGCGCTGAGTCACGCCGGCGCTGAACGGAGCCGATATTTTCCGCTGTGATGATCGGCTCGAGGGAGCTGGTGGATGAAATGACGAGATCGGCGGAGGCGAGGGCGTCCACGAGGCCGCTGTCGAGCGGGACAATCTCAGCCTCGAGCTCATCTCCCTCGGGCTTGATCTCCTCGAGCATCGCCTCGGCTGATTCCGCCGTCCTGTTCATCACGGTGAAGTTTCGCAGGTCCTACTCGATGAGCGCCTTCGCCGTCACGCCGGCGACAACACCTGAGCCGATGAGCAGGGCCCTCTTCCCGGTGAGTTCCCCAAGGGCCTCCATGGCGAGGCGAAGGGCCGCCTGCCCCGGAGTGATGCATCCTTCGGAGATGGACGTCGAGGTTCTGACCTTCTTGCCGACCTTGAGGGCCTCGGGGAACAGGCGCCTGAACATCTTCCCGCTGGCGGAGTTTTTTTCCGAGAGGGCGTAGGCGTCCTTGAGCTGCCTCATGATCTCGGTTTCTCCGATAATCATGGAGTCGAGTCCTCCGGCTACCCGGAAGAGGTGCTTGACGGCGTTCTCCTGCCGGTAGAGGTAGAAATGTTCGTCGAGCCCGGCGTTTTCTTCATCTCCTCCGAGATAGAAACTCGTCAGCTCGCCAAGGGGCGAGTTTTCCTGATCGAGATTCCTGACCAGCCCGCTGCTGGCGGGAATGGCGCTGTAAAACTCGGTGCGGTTGCACGTTGAGAGGATCAGATGTTCGGAGTCGGCTATCGCGGAGCTGATTCTCTCGAGCGCCAGCTCAGATTCTCCAGGTGAGAAAGACCAGCGTTCCCTGAGTCCCAGGGGCGCGGTTTTATGATTCAGTCCGAAAACAAGGAGTTCCATTCGAGTCCGTTCGCGCTGTGCGTGAAAACTCCTGCAGGTTTCTGCAGGTTGTCGTTCAAGTCGTGACAACTCTTTAGCATAACAGGAAAGCGGAGGTGTTTTTACCCATGTTTTCCACCGTGGGACTTAAAAACCACTGCCCGGCCCCCGGCACCCCTGTCGAGGCGGTGTGGGGCGGCTTCCGGGGGAAATGCTCTGCATGCGGGGGCGTCGGGAGGGTTTCCGGCCTTGAAATCCAGGGCGAGGACCTTATTTATCGGACGGGCTGGAGAGGGTTCCCGGGCCTGTTGAAAGCCGCGTGGGAGGACCCGGGCCGGGGCCTGGAGCCTGGTGAGGATTCATCTGTCCACCCGCGGCGGGAAAACAGATGAACCTGATTCGTTTCCCCGGTCTCGATTTTCTTGACCTCTACAGTTCGAGAGACCATAAAAGCAGGTCATGCAGAAGTCTGAGGCAGAGGAAAACAGGATGGACGAGGGCGAAGCCGCGGTCTCACGTTTTTTGCGGGCCGCGCGCTGCCGCAACGGCGGCCGTCCGCCGGTATGGCTGATGCGCCAGGCGGGGCGGTATCTTCCCCAGTACCGGGAAATTAAGGAGAAGCACTCCTTTGTCGAGATGTGCTCGGATCCGGACCTGGCGTTCGAGGTCTCGATGCAGCCCTACAGGCTGTTTGGCCTCGATGCCGTAGTCGTTTTTTACGACATCCTCTTTCTCGCCGAGGGCATGGGAGCGCCGCTGGAGTACAACCCCGGTCCGCGTTTTCTCGAGCCCCTGCGGACGGCGGAGGCTATCGCCTCCCTGCGGGAGCCGGATCCCGCAGGGCATACCGCCCCGGTGCTCGAGACCATCTCGCGGCTTCGCGCGGAGCTTCCCCCCGAGGTCGCCGTGCTCGGATTTGCCGGGGCGCCGTTCACGATGGCTTCCTACCTCGTGGAGGGGAATTTCCGCCGTAGCGGTGAGTGGATCAAGCGCCTGATGCACGAAACACCCGACCTCTTCCATACATTGCTCGACACCCTCGCCCGGGCTACCGGGCGCTATCTCGAAGCCCAGCTGAAGGCCGGCGCCGATGCCGTCCAGCTCTTCGACACCTGGGCGGGTTTGCTCAGCCGGGAGGACTACCGCCGCTTTGTGCTGCCGCACCAGGAGACCGTATTCGCTTCGATCGCAGCCTTCGGTGCCCCGGCGATTCTCTACGTCAACGGAGGCTCCCATCTGCTGGCGGAGATGTCGGCCAGCGGCGCAGGGGTTCTGAGCGTCGACTGGCGCACCAGCCTCCGTGAGGCGCGTGAGCTTCTCGGGGAAGAAACGGGTCTCCAGGGAAACCTCGATCCTTCGCTCCTGTTCGGCCCCGTCGGAGAGGTCCGGAGAAAGACGGAGGAAATCCTGGACGAGATGAGAGGGGACAGGGGGTTTATCTTCAACCTGGGGCACGGGGTGCTGCCGGAGACCCCGGTGGAATCGGTTCACGCTCTCGTGGAGACGGTCCAGGCGCGAGATTGACGAAAATACCGGAAGGATGGGATGGCGATGGATTCAAGCGCTGAAATGTTCGAGCGGGCCCTGCGGGTGATTCCCGGGGGAGTGAACTCCCCGGTGAGGGCCTGCGGTTCGGTGGGCGGGAAGCCGGTTTTTTTTCGCGAGGGGCACGGCAGCCGGCTGGTGGACATCGAGGGCCGCGAGTACGTGGACGTCATGGGTTCCTGGGGTCCACTGATCCTGGGGCACGCGCATCCTGACGTGGTCTCGGCGGTTTGTGATGCGGCGCTCGGTGGCACCAGCTTCGGCGCCTGCACCGTGGCCGAGGTGGAGCTGGCGGAGCTGATCGTTTCCCGCTTCAGCTCGGTTGAGAAGGTGCGGCTGGTCAGCTCCGGAACCGAGGCGGCCATGTCGGCCCTGCGGCTGGCGCGGGGAGTCACCGGCAGGGACGAGATCGTCAAATTCGCCGGCTGCTACCACGGCCACGCCGATTCTTTCCTCATCCAGGCAGGCTCCGGCGCCCTGACCCTGGGCGTCCCCTCGAGTCCGGGGGTGCCCGAGGAGCTGGCGAAGCTGACCCACCTGGCGCGCTTCAACGATATCGACAATGTCCGGGCCGTTTTTGAAGAGGCGGGCGGTTCGATCGCCGCCCTGATCGTCGAGCCGGTGGCCGGGAATATGGGAGTGGTCCCTCCGGCCGGGGACTTTCTCTCCGGCCTGCGAGAGGTCTGTGACGAACATGGCGCCCTGCTCATCTTCGACGAGGTCATCACAGGCTTCCGGGTCAGCGCGGGAGGTGCCCAGGAGCGCTACGGAGTAGCTCCCGACATCACCGTGATGGGCAAGGTCGTCGGCGGCGGGCGGCCCGGGGGAGGGTTCGGCGGGCCGGCGGAAATCATGGACCAGCTCGCTCCCGGGGGACCCGTCTACCAGGCCGGGACCCTGTCGGGGAACCCGCTCGCCACGGCCGCGGGGCTCGCGACCCTGAGGGCGCTTGGCGAGGAGGGAGTCTACGAGGCTCTCGAGACCATCGGCGCGGCCCTCGCCGGAGGATTGGAGGAGGCCATCGCCTCGTGCGGAGTGAGCGCCCGGGTGCAGCGGGTCGGCTCGATGATGACTCTCTTCTTTAACGAAATACCGGTAGAGAATCTCGACAGCCTCGATGGGGTTCGCACCGATCTCTACGCGACGTTCTACCAGGGAATGCTCGAGGCGGGAGTCACCCTGCCGCCGAGCCAGTACGAGGCTTTCTTTGTCTCCACAGCCCATAGCGCCGAGGATATCGAGCGGATTGTCAGCGCCGCGGCTGGCGTGCTTCGCACGCTTGGGCAGACCTGATCCGCCTGTTGAATTCTCCAAGGTGTTTTGCCTTAGACCTCGTCTCAAACCTTCCGGAGCCTGGAGGTATAGACCGATGACCGCTCAGCTTCAGCTGTCCGCACCTGATTTTCGCGACCGTCTCCGGCGTGGCCTCCTGGCCGGCCTTCTTTTCCTCATTAGTCTACAACTTCCGCTTTCCGCGCAGGATGAGGGAGAGAAGGGGCGGAAGCAGGCCGAGAAGGCCGCCAAGACGCAACCGGCCTACGACCTGGTCGGCTGGGGGCAGTTGAAGCCGGTGAAGGGCAACGAGGGCTTCTTCGAATTCGCCTGTACGGCCCGGGAAAAAGGCCGCTGGCGGAAGCTGAAGGCTTTCGTGAAGCTCTCCGATGACCTGAAGGTGCTTGCCGACAGCAGGGTCGAGCTCAGTGAGTTCAAAAAGGACGACAAGGTCTTCGCTCTCGGAAAGAATCGCGAGGATACGAGTGTCAGCCCCATGGGGCTTAGCGTCACGTACTACCGCATCATCGGCGTGCAGGCTCTGCTCAGGGGAAAGGGCATCCAGGTCAACCAGGAGTACCGCGATCGAAAGGACAAGGCCGTGAGATGGCTCGATATGCTGGTCGAGACCAATGATGGCCAGCTCGAGGTCACCTTTTTCGAGCAGAAAGGCTACCGGGTGGAGGTGAGCAAGAGGACCCTCCTGCTCAGTCGCATGCCCGTCGAGGCATCGCTCATCACCGCCAATGGCAAGGGGCTCTATGCCTTCGTGCTGGGCAAGAAGAGCGAGGAGCGTCCCGATACCGGCAGGAAATCTGATGCGAAGAAGCCCGTCTTCTCCACCACCAGGGTGATTGTTCTCGATCCGATGGCGGTCAAGCTTGGCCTGTACCAGAAGCTCTACAATTGAACCGGCAGTCTCCGGTTGTTCTCGATGTTAAATCGAATCCAGGGGCTCAGGCGGACTGGAGAAAGCAGGTGAGGTGCGCGTTGATCTGGTCGGCCTCGAGAAGGAAGGCGTCGTGGCCATGGATGCTGTCCATGACGTGGAGGCTCACATCGACTCCGGCCTCCGCGAGCGCCTCGTGGAGCTCGCTCATATGGGCCGGGGGAACCAGGAAATCCGAATTGATCGCCAGCAGGAGCACCTTCGCCGGGCAGCTCGAGAAGGGAGCCGCCACCGAATCATGGCCATCGGAAATGTCGAAGAGGTCCATGGCCCTGGAAAAATAGAGGTAGGTATTGGGGTCGAAGCGGGCCACGAACTTCTTTCCCTGGTGGTCGAGATAGGATTGGACCTCGTACAGGCCCTCGCTGAAATGGTTTCGCGGGTCTTTTACGTCCCTTCCGAATCGTTGGTTGAATTCTGCGGGAGAGCGATAGGTGATCATGCCGATCTTCCGGGCCAGGGAGAGCCCATCCTCCGGGAATTCCTCCTCGCTGTAGCGTCCCTGCCTGTAGCGGGGGTCGCTCAGGATCGCATCGCGCTGGATTGAGCGCAGGGCGATGGTGAAGCCCTCGCTTCGCGGTGGCGTGGCCAGGCAGATGGCGCGGCCTACCTCTTCGGGGTGCTCACACATCCAGTGCAGGATCAGCATTCCTCCCATCGAGCCTCCCAGCAGGGTGACCGGCTTGTCGATGCCGAGGCCGGCGAGAAACAGCCTCTGGGCCTCGATCATGTCCCTGAGGGTGACCTGGGGGAAATCCGCGGCGTAGGGCGCGCCGGTGTCGGGGTTGATGCTCGATGGGCCCGTGGTGCCGTAGCAGCCTCCGATGCTGTTGGCGCAGATGATATGGTATTTCCCAGACCGCAGCGGAGCTCCTTCATCCCAGAGCCCTTCCCACCAGCCGGGCTCGGGATTTTCCTCCGAGGAAAAGGCGTGGCTCGAGCCTGAGAGAGCGTGGAGAATCACGACGACATTGTCGCCCTCCGGGGAGAGCCGACCCCAGGTTTCGTAGGCAATCTCGAGTCCGGGCAGGGTTGCTCCGCTCTCGAGGGAGAAATCATCCTGTAACCGCCATTTTTTTGCGGGAAGCGATTGCGCGACCATGATTCAGCAAAGACTACCCAATGAAACTCTCCTTGTCAGCGAATCTCCACCGTGAGCTTCATTTCTTTTACGCGGGGCTGTGAGGGATACCGATGGTGGGCTATACTGCGCCTGTTAAGGGAGGACGAATGTCTGATCCTACTAGAGAAGAAGTTATCGGTTACAGGCAGTTCCAGGCGGGGTGGATCCACGAGAAGGCCCGGCTCGGCGAGGGAGTCGAGCTCGCCCCCGGGGCGGTCGTTGGGCCATCGGTCACGGTGGGTGACCGCTGCCGTATCGGTGAGAACGCTGTCCTGAAAGGGCCCGCGGTCCTGGGCTCGGAAAATGTGGTCCATGCCTGCGCGGTCATCGGCGGCGCGCCGCAGGATCTCGGCTATCGAGATGAGCCGACCGAGCTCGAGATCGGCGACCGGAATACCTTCCACGAGGGGGTGACCATCAACAGGGGCGCCCCCAAGGGCAGGGGGATCACCACCATCGGCAGCGGCAATCTGTTCATGGCGACCTCGCACGTGGCTCATGACTGCGTCGTGGAGGACGATTGCGTCTTTGCCAACTCCGTGCTCCTGGCGGGCCATTGTCACGTGCATTCCAATTGTACAATCTCCGGGAGCTCGGCTGTCGCGCAGTTCAGCACTCTCGGACGGTGCTCCTTCATTGGCGGGCTCGTGGGGGTACGCAAGGATGCCGAACCTTTTCTTCGGCATGATCGTCGCCCTGACTCGATCAGCGCGACCCCCTTCTCGGTGAATACCGTGGGACTCGCTCGCAGGGGTTTCCGCGATGAGGCTGTCGCCGGGCTGAAGCAAGCCTATACACTCCTGTTTCGTAAGGAGCGGGGCGCTCCGCTCGATGCGCGCTGCGCGCTGCTGGAGAAGCAGGGGCTGATGACCGAAGAGGTGCGGGAACTCGTCGAGTTCATGCGGCGAAAGGCCACCTCCTCCTCGGGCCGCTACCTCGATACCCGGCAGGACTGAAATCAGCCGTTGTTGCGGCCCGATTTGCCTCCACGCCCTCTCCTGCGGCGTCTGCGGCGTCTTTTACGTCTTGACGGCTCGCTGCCGGCAGGTTCCTCGGCCTCGCCTTTTTCCCGCTCCTTCGCGCTCCTCTTGCGTTCATTCTCCGTGACGATGTCGCTCCATCTCTTCGTTATTTCCAGGTTCTCTCCTGTCGATTCGACCTCGATTTC
This sequence comes from Planctomycetota bacterium, assembly GCA_022451445.1. Taxonomy (GTDB): domain Bacteria; phylum Planctomycetota; class UBA8108; order UBA8108; family UBA8108; genus UBA8108. The sequence continues at coordinate 13,644 of JAKUSY010000007.1, read as the reverse complement.
AAGGCAGTCGAGGACGTCACGGGAATAGTTCTTGTTCAGCTTCTTTCCGGGTGCCCGGTCGTTTCTGAGCAGGTGATTGAACGTGCTGAGGTTCCTGGCGATCTGGAGGATCCGCTCGGTGTCGCGCCGCGACACCTGCAGGGCGGCCGTGCTCTTCTGGAAGTTGCCCCTGATCTGCTTCAATGCCAGGGGTGAGAGCTTTCGGGTCGCGTTCCACATTTCCTCCTCGTTGAAGAGGGTAGTATAGAGGAGCAGGGACAGGGAGATGGACGAGGAGAACTCGCTCCCGGCGATGACGCGGGAGTCGAGTGTCTCGATGCGGCGCCAGAATGGATGCGCGCTTCCCGAGTGCGAGAGCTGATCGGAGAGGACAGGCAGCAGGTCGCCGAGTAGATGGGCCCCGAAGATGGCCTTGAAGAAGGGAGCCGCCGCTCCGCTGCGGAGATCCTTGAGGATCTCTTCGAGCAGTCGCGATGAATTGGCTTGCAGGATATCCGCATGGTTGCGGATGATCGAATCCATCGTTTCGTCTTCAATCCGGAACCCGGTTCGCGCCGAGTGGCGCAGCGCCCTGAGCATCCTCACGGGGTCTTCGGAAAAGCTGAGGTCCGGCTCGGAGATCATGCGAACGATCCTCGCCTTGATGTCCTTGACGCCGTCAACGTAGTCGAGCACCGCGAACGTTTTCAGGTCATAGAAGAGACCGTTGATGGTCAGGTCCCTGCGCCGGGCATCTTCCTGGGGGGTGCCGTAGGCGTTGTCCCGGAGGATGATCCCGCTCTCGGACCGGACGATACCGTTGGAGGAGCTGGCCGCATCGGCGGCGCTCTGGCGGAAGGTGGCGACCTCGATCACCTTTCCCGCCTCGAAGTAGATATGGCCAATCTTGAATCGCCGGCCGATGATCCGGCAATTTCGAAAGAGCTTCCTGAGTCGCGATGGTGTCGCGTCGGTAGCTATGTCGTAATCCTTGGGGGCCTTGCCCAGGTAGAGATCCCGTACGGCGCCCCCGACGAGGTAGGCTTCGTGGCCGTTCTGGTTGAGACGCTTCATCACCCTCATGGCATCCCGGTCGATTTCCTTTCGGGAGATTGGATGCTGGGCCCGGGGGATGACGGCTTCGTAGTGTGGAGTCCCGGCGCTGCCGGTCTTGGAGTCGGGTTTTTTCGAGGCCACGTGATGCTTTACGGCTGGATGCGGTTTCTTGCGTCAGGATCAGAAGAAGTGATGGTAGCAGGGGGGTGGCGTTAACTCAATCCCGCTCGATCTGGCGGAGAGAGGCTTCTTGATCCGCTCCGGGATTATTTTTCCCCTCATAAGTTCAACAAATCAGCCATCCATCGGAGATGAGACGAAAATGCTCACTTGACGCAACTATATCTTGTAGTAAGTTGGCTTTTCTCCCCGGCTATGTAGTGTGCCTGGGAGGGTCTCCCTCGAACGCTTTTTCGTTCATTGAGGCGGGTCGATTGAAAAGTTTCCGGTTTCGACGGAATTTTCGGGTCGAGTTTCCGGTGGCTTTCAGGTTCGGCCGTGAGGCCGTTGGTCCGAGTCTTCTCCTGTGCAGGTCGCGTTTGCCGGCCGCCGTCGCGAGTCCCGGGGTTGAGACACTCCGAGGTAGTGGCGCCGCAGTGGGGCACTCGGTTGGTTGGAGTTGTTTATTGTCGGGTGGCTAATCGGGGTCGCTTCTTATCGGACCCCGTTGCGAGATTGATGTCGCTGCAGTAGTCGGCGCCTGCTCGGATGAGCACCCTGGATTCAGCTGGAGGTGAAGAGGACGAGATAGCCCGTTAGAATACCTGGCCTGGCGCGCAGGCCGGTTCGTCGTACAGGCGGACCATCGAGAGTCGGGAAGCGGGGAGGAGTCAATCGCTATCGGGTTTCTGCCGCAGGGTCCTGGTTCTTCACCGGGTGGAGGGGAACGGGCTGGTGGTTAGAGACAATCAGGATGGTGGTATTCAAGGATCCCCGTCGCGGTTTTAGCGGCCGGTGGAGTCGATGGGCTGTCGGTGCTTCGCTGGGAGAATCGGTGGCCGGGTCGATGGAATTGTTGGTTCTGCTCAGGGATTGGAGAGGGAGATAATGGGTTTCGAAAGTCAAGAGGAGAGGAGGGGCCAGGAGCAGCCGGTCGCGGTGTCGGGTTCTACCGGTGTCGCCCTGGCGGATGGTGAAGACAGCGGCGAGGGCAAGAAGATCTTCGAGGTCGGGGGGAAGACCTTCGTACTTGACTGCAAGAAGGCGGAGGCGGTCTTTGCCGCCAAGAAGGTGATCAACGGCATCGATACGATGACCTTCAATCTTCTTCCGCTTAAATACCAGTGGGCCTACGACCTGTATCGCAATATGAAGGCGAACCACTGGGAACCCGAAGACATCCCGATGAACGAGGATATCGGCCAGTGGAGGAGTACTGACCAGCTCAGTGATTCCGATCGCTGGATTATTCGCATGGGGATTGGCTATTTCTCCGCTGCCGAGGGGATTGTCGGCGACAACATCATCCACGTCATCAGGGAGATAGTAACCGCGCCCGAGCTGAAGCTGGTCCTCGGCCGCCACGCGCATGAAGAAAACATCCACGCGGACTCGCTTCTTTACATGATCAGCTCGCTGGGGATCGACCCGCACGAGTGTGAGGCCATGTTTGTCGATGTCGAGAGTATCGTGGCCAAGAACGAGTTCGTGACGCGTATCTCAAAGGATATGCGCCGGGATCTCGACATGACGTTGATCGAAAACATCCAGAACCTGGCCAGGAATATGTTCGTTTTCGGCCAGTGCATGGAGGGAACCCAGTTCTACGGCCTCTTCGGGATGATTCTCTCCCTTTACCGTCAGAACAAGTTTCCCGGCATAGGCCAGATGTTCAGCTACACCCTCAGGGATGAGTCCAATCATATTGAGCTTCTGAGGCAGTTGCTGATGTGCCTGGGTGAGGAGAACCCGTCGATCTGGACCAACGAGTTCAAGGAGAGTCTTGTCGAGTTGATGAAGGAGGCGGTGGAGCTCGAGAAACGATTTATCGACGATTGCCTGCCGGTAGAGGCCTTGGGACTCAATAGGGAAGATTTTAATCAGTACATCGATTTTATCGCTGACCGCAGGCTCGAGGGAGTCGGCCTGGCGGTGCTGAACTCGGGAGTGAAGAATCCCTTCCCGTGGCTTGCCGAGGTGATGGACTTCAAAAAGGAGCAGAACTTCTTTGAAGGTACCGTGACGGAATACCAGAAGACTTCAGCGCTCAAGAAGCCTCTGAGTGATAGTGACCTGTGAGAAAGAGAAGCGCTTCCAGCCCTGCTGGAAGCCAGAGGGTGAGAGAACATGAGCTACAGACATTCGTCCCTGCAACAGGATCTTTTACTGAAGCGCTACGTGGATGAATCCGAAGGCGCGCAGCCCGGTTTTAACTGGGGGGAAGCCCTCGATGAAGGAGAGCTCGCCGGCTCGCGGGGGGTCGTTCGTCTCTCCACTCCACAGGGAGAGAGGGACCTGGCGTTTGCCGATGTGGCCAACGCGATCGGCAAGGCCCTCACCAGCCTGATACTGGTTCAGAGTGAGACGGAGAAAAATGAGGCCAAGGTCTTTACCTCCGAGAACCGCGAATTCGTGGCCAGGATTACCCGGGAGGTCGCCTCTCATCTCGAGAAGTTTTTCGATTCCGGCGAGGCGGCCCGGCTCTCCCTGCAGGACCTGAACCTCCACATCGAGAAGGCCCTCGTGGAAAACAACGCCTACGATGTGGCCAGGAGTTTCGTATTTCACAACGCCAGTCACCTGACGAGTCAGCGTTCCGAGGTCGTGGACCTGCGGGTGATTCGCCGCAATACCCAGGTGGTACCCTGGAATCCGGACAAGATCGAGATCGCTGTCCGCAAGGCGTTTCTCTCCCAGCAGATGGATTCTTCTCCCGCGGTTGAGGTCGCTGAGAAGGTGACCGAGGCGATTGTCGCTACGGGCCAGTCCTTCATCCACATCGAGGAGGTCCAGGATCTGGTGCAGGAGATCCTGATGAAGCTGGGCCATTACAAGGTGGCCGAGGCCTATATCCTCTACAGGGCGGAACGCGCGATCATGCGCCAGGTGGAGCGTGAACAGTCGCCGGAGACGGCCACGGAGTCTGAGGGGCAGACCTCCATGGTGGTGGTTACTCGCGAGGATGGCTCTACCTTCCTTTGGGATGGAGCCGATCTGGTGGCCCGCGTCCGTTTTTCCGGCATCGACCTGGAGCTCTGTCTCAGCGAGGAGGAGATCATCACGGAGCTGCGACGGTCGATCTTCGATGAGATCACCACCGAAGATCTCAAGACGACCATCATTCTCAATGCCAAGGCTCTTATCGAGAAGGATGCGGATTTCGCCTGTTTCGCTGGCCGTATTCTCTGCAGCTATATCTACGAGGAGGTGCTGGGCTGGGACATCATGGAGGACGGCATCGGTGGACTGAAAGAGTTCCACCAAAGGTACCTGTCTCAATACATCGAAAAGGGTATAGCCATCGATCGTCTCTCGCCGGAGCTGAAGAAATACGATATCGCGAAATTAAGCAGGCTCCTCGACCCCTCCGCGGATCTTTATTTTGACTACCTCGGTATCCAGACTCTCTACGACCGCTACCTGCTGGTCGACAAGAGGAAGGGGGCCGGCAGACGCATCGAGACCCCGCAGATTTTCTGGCTGCGGGTGGCGATGGGACTCTGCCTGAACGAGGGTGAAGCCAAGGAAGACAGGGCCGCCGCGCTCTACGATCTCTACAAGAGCCGCCGCTTCTGTTCCTCCACCCCGACGCTCTTCAACTCCGCGACGTTGCATTCCCAGCTTTCGTCCTGCTATCTCTACTGGGTCGATGATTCGATCGAGAGCATCATGCAGCGGGGAATCGCCGAGAACGCCTATCTCTCGAAGTGGGCCGGCGGCCTTGGTGGCAGCTGGACCGCTGTCAGGGGTACCGGCAGCCATATCGCCGGCACCAATGGTGAGAGCCAGGGCGTCATTCCTTTCCTGAAGCTGCACAACGACCAGCTCATCGCCGTGAACCAGGGTGGAAAGCGCAGGGGTTCGGGTTGCGCCTACCTTGAGTGCTGGCACAACGATCTCCTCGAGTTCCTCGAGCTGCGGAGGAATACAGGAGATGACCGTCGCCGCACCCACGACATGAACACCGCCAACTGGATTCCGGACCTCTTCATGAAGCGGATGGAGTCGCGGGAGGACTGGACGCTTTTCCGCTCCAGCGAGACGCCGGACCTTCACGATCTCTACGGGAAGGCCTTCGAGGCGAGATATATTGAGTACGAGGCGATGGCCAGCCGGGGGGAGATCAAGGCCGAGACGATGCCCGCCATCGATGTATGGAAGAAGATGCTCGAGATGCTGTTCGAGACGGGCCATCCCTGGATCACCTTCAAGGATGCGTGCAACATTCGCAGTCCCCAGGACCACTTCGGCGTCATCCACAGCTCGAATCTCTGTACCGAGATTACCCTCAATACCGGCAAGGAAGAGACGGCTGTCTGCAATCTCGGTTCGATCGTCCTGGACAACCACCTCGATGAGAATGGGGCGCTCGATCACGACAAGCTCAAGGAGACGATCAGGATCGCCGTACGCGCCCTCGACAATGTCATCGATCTCAATTTCTATCCGACCGTTCCCGCCCAGACCTCCAATCTCCGGCATCGCCCGGTGGGCCTCGGGGTGATGGGCCTGCAGAACACCCTGTACCAGAAGGGGCTGGCTTTCGATTCTCCCGAGGCTATCGATTTCAACGATGAGTTCATGGAGGCGATCGCCTATTACGCCTTCGAGGCGTCCAGCGACCTCGCCGCTGAGAGGGGAAGCTATTCCACCTACGAAGGCTCCAAGTGGGCCCGGGGCATCCTGCCGCAGGACAGCCTGGAGCTTCTCGAGGAGGAGCGCGGGGTGCCGATTGACGTACCCAGGGGCAGCCGGATGGACTGGGAGACCCTGAGGGACAAGATCAAGCAGCAGGGCATGCGTAACAGCAATGTCCTGGCGATCGCTCCTACCGCTACGATCAGCAATATCATGGGCAGCTCGCCCTGCATCGAGCCGCACTACAAGAATGTCTTCGTGAAGAGCAACCTGTCGGGCGAGTTCACCGTTTTGAACAAGCACCTGGTCCGGGATCTGAAGAGGGAGGGACTCTGGGACCAGGAGATGATCGACAACCTCAAGTATTTCGACGGAGAGCTCGAGGATATTCCCGGCATTCCCGAGAACATCAAGATCCTCTACAAGACAGCCTTCAGTATCCCCTACGAGGCGTTTATCGCCGCCGCTGCGCGGCGCCAGAAGTGGATTGACCAGTCACAATCGCTCAACTTATTTCTCGGCGAGCCGGATATGAAGACCATGTCCCATATGTATCGCGCCGCCTGGCGCTCGGGATTGAAGACCACGTACTATCTGCGCACCATGGCCGCGACCAATATCGAGAAGGCCACGGTGTCGGTGAAGAAAGAGGTGATGGACGTGGTCAAGGGGCAGTATAGCGATGAGGAGAAGGAGGCCTGCTCGATCGAGGCCATGGAGAATGGCGAAGAGTGCGAGGCATGCCAGTCGGCAGCGGCACGGAAGAACCTTTTTTCAGCGGTCCTCGCCGCCGCTCTCCGCGTGCAATTCCCGTAGCATGGCGTGGAGACTCTCGTCGGTGAAAGCTCTCGGGTTGTTTCCGAGGCGCTCGGCATTTACTCCATCGGCAAGGGTGGCGATGTCTTCGGGGTTCTTTATGCCGATGGTCCTGAGCGAGGTCGTGCGGCCTGTGGATTCGATGAGAGTGCGGATGAGCCGGCGGCCGTCTTCGACGCTCCGTGCTCCCAGCAATTCGAGGACCTCCTCGATCCTGCCGCGTACATGACCCGCTCCTCGAGGATCGAGGCAGTCTTCCTCGCCGAGGCCGTAGTTGTAGGCCAGGACGGCTCCAAGGGTGAGGGAGACCGCGTGGCCATGCGGCACCCCCAGGTTTGAGGTCATCGTGTAGGACAGGGCGTGGGATGCCGTGGTCCTGGAGATGTTGATGGCCTTCCCGGCGAGGTGAGAGGCCTCGCACATACCGTCGCGGGCGGCCCGGGTGGGCGAGGTGGAGGCGGCCTCGAGATGTTCGAGAGCCAGGGCGATGGCTTTTTTCGAGTAGACCACCGATTCATCATTGGACTGGACCGCCCACATCGATTCCACCGCCTGGCAGAAGGCGTCGAGGCCGCTCGAGGCGCTCCACAGGGAGGGGAGGTTGTCGGTCAGGGCCGGATCGACCAGGCACCAGTTCGGCAGGATCTTTTCGTGGGCGATGGAATATTTCTTTCCTTCGTAATAGGCTACCGCGAAGCGGGTAGCCTCGCTGCCTGAGCCCGCGGTGGTGGGGATGGCTACAAGTGGTATGACCGGCCCGCTTGGTTCCACGCCTCCTTTCAAATAGCTTTCGGGGGCGGCGGGTTGAAGAGAGAAGAAGCCGACAAGTTTGCCGATATCTAGAGCGCTTCCGCCCCCAACAGCCAGGATGAGGTCGCAGGGACTCCTCCTGAAAAGCTCCATGGCCGCCATGATGTCGGGCCATTTGGGATTCGGGGTGAAGCTGTCGAAGGAGTGGGTCTCCAGCCCGGCAAGAGCTTCTTCCACCAGGGGTTGCGCCCCGGAAGCCTCGTAGGCGCCGGGGCTTTTCACGAGGAAGACGGAGCGCGGCGAGGCCTCCCGGAGTACTTCGCCAAGCTGTTTCAGTGCTCCCCTGCCCAGATGGCTGCTCTGCTCTTTCGACATGGGCTCCTTCCATAAACGGTTTTGCTTATGAACGACCGAGTTAACCGTGTTGAAATTTTTCGTCAAGGAGGAAGTGACCGGCGGTTCACAGTCGGCCGCTCACCGCCAGGTGCCGGTCGGTGGTCGCCCTGACCTCGAGGTCGAGTCCCGCGTCGGCGAGCTGCTTCCGTACCTCGTCAGGGGTAAAGGCGGCCAGGAGCGACTGGTAGAAGAGCTGCTTCAGAAGAGGTGGCGCTCCCGCGGTGTGGCGGCGGGTGAGCTCCCGGGCCCGGGTCCTGTTCGGGGGCCTCCTGAGGTCCTGGATCATCACGCTGCCGCCCCGGCAGGTGAGCCGCTTAACCTGCCGCCAGAAGGGGAGAGGATCGTGAAGATGGTGGAGGAGACTGTTGGAGAAAACCGCTGAAAAACTCCTCCTGAGCTTTTGCAGCCGCTTCGCATCAGCGCGCAGAAGCCGGATGCGTTTTTCCAGCCCGGCCTCCCGCACCCGTGAGCGGGCAAGCCGGAGCATGGACGGGCTCGCATCTACCGCGGTTATTTTCCAGCCGGGCAAGAGGGCGCAGAGCCGGATCGGTATCTCCGCCGGTCCGGTTCCCAGGTCGAGGGCGTGGCCCCTCTCGGTGTCCAGCAGCCTGGAGATCCTTCGCGCGCAGCAGAGGTTTACCCGGCTGAAGTCCGCTTCGTCATAGACGCGGGCTTCCTCCGTGTCGTCCATCACCTCGGGCTCCGGTATTCTTTCGATTTGACTCCTCCGTGTCATGCTCGGGGCGGCTCCTCAGCGGTTCCTTGCGGTCACCTCAAGGCATTCTCCCCGGAGCCGGCCGGAGCCGTCAACCAGGTGAAATTCCTCCCAGAGGTTTACCGTCGCGCAGACATGCCGCGGCGCGATGAGGATGGGGTCTCCTATCGCCAGGGGGCAGCTGCCGTCGTGCCCGAGAACCGTATGTTCCTCGCTGACCTTGACCACCTCGAGTCCCGGGGTTGAGAAGAGATGGACCGGGCCCTGGTCGATGCCCCAGCGCTTGTGTCCGAGGTCGAGGGTGATCTTCCGCGGCGTCGGGCGATCCATCACCTTCGCGAGGATGAGGGCGGCGAGCTGGAACCGTCCGGGCATCAGCTCGTCGTAGCGGGTGTCCCAGTAGATGAAGGTGCCTGGTGAGACCTCGATCTCAGGGCCGATATCACCGCGGTCGATGAGCGCCTCGAGACAGTGGAGGAAGCCGGGAGTGCCGCCGACCACGAGGCGCTCGAGCACCGCGCCATCTCCTTCCATCACGATGATGACCCGGGCGAGGTCGTCCATGGCCTCGCAGGCGCATTCCGTTCGCTCTCGCGGGTTCTCCGAGTGATTGTGCCCGTCGTAGGCATGAAGCCCGGCGCAATGAAGCCTCGAGAACCGGGCTTCTGAACGGATCGATTCAAGAAGCGCGCGCGCCTCTGAGGGGGGCAAGCCCGTTCGATGATCCCCTACATCGATATCGATGAGGTAGTCGAGCTCGACGCCTTCTTCTTCGGCCGCCGCGGCGAGGAAGGACGCGTGCTCGATACGGGAGACCTGGGCCGTGATCCGGGTGGCGGGGCCGTATCGCGCCGTAGCGGCGGCGATGCGCGCGGCCAGGGGCTCCAGCGGCGGATAGGCGACGAAGATGTCCCGGGCGCCCTCCTCGAGCAGCATGTCGAGCTCATTGTGGGTGCACTTGAACTTATCGATGCCGGCGGCGAGCTGCAGCCGGGTGGCCCAGGAAGACTTGTGGGTTTTTACGTGCGGCCTCAGGCAGCTGAGGCCCACCGCGGGAATCGCGGCTTCCAGCTCCCGGTGAATAGCGGCCAGGTTCGCCTCGACCAGCTCCTCGTAGACGACCAGGCAGGGGCTCGGCAGGCTCCCGAGCTTATCGAGCTGGTAGAGGTCCGTATCGAGCGCATCGCGAGCCTGCATCATGCAGCTAAAATAGCACTCCCCATGGGTTCGCAGGCAGGGAAAAGAGGCTACGAGGGCAGCGCGCCCGTTTACCGGCGACCCGGAGCCCTTTTCGCCGCCGCTGGCCGGCCAATCTCAGAGTGGCTTCTTTTTTTCCTTGCCGGGGGGCAGCTTCTTTTCCCCCGGAGACCGGGGCTTCCCGCCGTTGCTTTCTGAGCTGCTGGAGGAGCGCAGCTTCAGCTGCCTGACCTTTTTCTGAATATCCTCCGGCAGCTTCTCGATCGCCTCCCAGGGCTCGTCGTCGGCGATGATCTCTTTGCCGCGACGGACGGAGAAGGTTCTCTTCCCGTTGGCATCGCGCACCGTGATGCTCAGCTCGCCATCGCTGATGGTTACGGATGAAGCCGAGGAGCTGCTGGTGCCTCCCCGGTGCAGGTTCTCGGGGGGGAAGAGGGATCTTGTTCTCGAGGGAGCGGCTGCGAGCATGACCCTGAGCTTCTTCCGCTCGCCTTCCTGTACGACCGCCAGCTCGACCTGGTCGCCGGGTTTGTGGGCGGCGACTAATTCACTGAGGTTTGAGACGATGTTGTCCTGGCTGTCACCCAGCAGCGACCGGAGAGTTTCAATTCTGAGGCCGCCGGTGATCCCGCCCCTGATGCCGCCGAGCTGAAAATCGTTGAGATCTTCCGGCAGGATGATGGTGCCCGGGCCGCCCTTCTTTCTGCTCGATGTGACCGCTTTGCCGGCGACTTTCAGGATGACGTCATGCTTCCGGAGTCCCGCAGCGTAGGCCGGCGAGCCGGGAAGAGATCTTTCCACCAGCACGCCTTCCCCGGCGGAGAGCTTGAGATGGTTAGCGAGGCTGGCGGAGATTCCTTCGAGGTGGACGCCGAGATAAGCTTTCGCTCCGGCTGCCGGCTTCGCAGGAGCTCTTTTGAGGGGTGCCCGGTTCGGCGGGGCTTCAGCGGGTGTCACGGCGAACTCGAGTGTCCCCGCGCCTCGGCGTACGACGAGCTCGAGGGTGTCATCCTTGTCATTACCCGTATGGTTAGAGAGAGCTTTCTGAAGGTCCGCGCGGGACCTTATCTTCATTCCGGCGGCCTTGACGATGATGTCGTGTTTCTTGAGGCCGGCCTGCGCGGCAGGGCTGCCGTCGATCACGGCGATGATCATCGCCCCTCCTTCGATTTCGAGATGCGCGGCTACCGAGGGCGGTATCTTTGCGGCCAGGCTGATCCCGAGGTAGGGCTTCCCGGCTGAACTCACGGCCCGGGATACGAGAATTACGGAAAGAACCAGCAGTCCCACGGTGACTGATCTTCTGAACATTTCAGATTCTCCTTACCTGGTAATTGTATTAATCAAGATCCTTCAATCTGCTCCGGCGGTTTTCCCTGTATCGAAAGAGCATCTGAATAGGCGCCGCAGGAAGAAAGCTGTTGCTTCCTTTTCTTTTTTTTCAAACCCCTGGAGTGGGCTCGTCTCCTCCGGAGGGAGCATCATCAAATTCGGGGATCGACGACCCGCAAATGTGAGCAGGGACGATTTTTTCGAATTCTTCCCTGGGAATAGAAGGTCCTTCGCGCCCGCCGCAATTGTTGAAGCTGTCGACGAGCATCGAGGCGATGTCCTGGGGGCTCCGTCCCTCGATGTTGTGGCGCTCTATGATCGTATGAACCTTGCCATCCTGGAAAACGGCGATACAGGGCGAGGAGGGGGGGTATTCCGCCATGTAGCTTCTGGCTTTATCAGTGGCCTCTTTGTCCTGCCCGGCAAAGACGGTCGCCAGGCGGTCGGGAATGACCTCGTTCTGCAGGGCCAGCATCACACCGGGGCGGGCATTGCCGGCCGCGCAGCCGCACACGGAGTTTACGACAAGCAGCACGGTGCCTTCGCTGTTGCCAAGCGCCCCGTCCACAGCTTCGGACGTGCGAAGTTCATCGACACCTACGCGGGTCAATTCATCGCGCATGGGCTGGACAGCCGTCGGGTCGTAAAGGGGTCTGAATGAATCGAGATTTCTCATTTTTATTTCTCCGCCTTGTCTGGGTAGTGGGTGGTCTGGATTGACTCAAAAGGGTCGAGGGGCAGGGAGGCTGTCTCCCGCCAGGCGGTCGGGGGTCTTTCCCTGCCATCCATACGACCGCTGAAGGTATTGTATCCAGACGATGCTGAACATCAAATAATCCGGTTTCTGAACTGCCAGGGCCTGCCTACTTGCGGAGAAAGCTCATACTATGCGATTATTCGCGAAGGAGGTTCGAGAATGTCAGCCAGGCAGCCCGGGCAGGAAGGAAAGACGGTCTATCCGTCAAAAGCTCTGCGCCGGGTGCATATCACGTTGATTTTCTCCGGCATAGCCTTCACCTTCGGTTTCGCCGCCTTGAAGCTCTGGCGTGAAGCGGACCTTAGCTGGGCGGTTGCCTCGTTCCTGGCGGGCGTCGGTCTTTCGCTTTACCTGCGGTCGTTCGTGAAAAGAACAGGCTGAGTGCCGGCATGAAGCGCCTGCTGATTTTCAGACATGGAAAATCGGATTGGGGATCCGGTGTGGAGAATGACCACGATCGCCAACTGGCGCCGAGGGGGATCGCTGCGGCCGAGAGCATGGGGCGTTTTCTCAGCCTGGCGGGTCAGCAGCCCGGGAGGGTCATCTGCTCTTCCGCGGCGCGGGCGCGATTGACCCTTCAGCACGCCATGGATTCCGGGCAGTGGGATTGCGAGGTCGACTTCGAGCCCCGGCTCTACCTCGCCGCGGCCCAGACGGTTTTCGATATCCTCCAGGAGGTCCCTGCGGATACCAGTTCGCTCATGCTCGTGGGCCACGAGCCTACCTCGTCGGAGATGGTGCGCCTGGTCTCGGGGTGCGCCCTGCCCGGGGCGGGGGCCATGGTGCGCTTCCCTACCGCGGCGATGGCGCGGCTCGATCTCGCCATCGAGTCCTGGGAGGCCTGCGAGCCCGGCTGCGGACAGCTCAGGTGGCTCATTCCCCCGAAGCTTTTCACCAGGGGGAGCTTCGATTTCCTCGCCTAGGCCGGAGCGGAGCGCCAATTGGGGGGCGCTGGGGGATGTTCTCCGGCAGGCAGGTCCGGTTACCCGAAGGCCACGTCAGGCAGCAGCAGGATGACGAGGACGCATGCCAGGACCAGGGGAAACGAGACGATCATGACGAAGTTCTTCTGTTCGAACTTCAGGTGCATGAAGTAGGCCGCCACGAGCCCGGCTTTGACAAGGGCCATTCCGATCAACAGGACAATGGTGATGGTAATGATCCCGCCAACATCGCTGAAATATTTCGGGGAATAAGCCACCGCGACCTCGAGGACGGTCAGCAGCAGCAGGATTACCCAGATCATTATGTAGTTGGGATGTTTGTGGTCTTCGCTCATGGCGTTGCCGGCTAGCCGGTCCCGATCTTAGTCTCGACAAGGTAGACGATGGTGAAGATGACGATCCATACCAGGTCGACGAAGTGCCAATAGAGCCCGAGGATCTCGATTCGGCTCTTGTCCCACCTGCCGTTGCACACACCGAGGTAGGTGAAGAAGAGGTATACCACCCCGCTGAAGACGTGGCAGCCATGGAAGGCCGTCAGTACGAAGAAGGTCGAGCCGAAGAGCGTGCTGCGGGGAACGTGGGTGCCACCGTTTTCAAACTCCCAGTGGCCGTTTACCAGGGAGCCTTCCCAGATTCCACTCAGGAACAGGCGGAAAGCGGTCTCGCCTTCAGCCGCGTGGGTGTTGGTGAAGAAGTGCGTGTACTCGTAAGCCTGCATCCCCCGGAAGGCGGCGCCTCCCATAATCGTCAGGAGCAGGTATTTCTTCAGCTTGGCGACGTCGTTGGCGAGGGCGCCTTCGAACGCCTTGACCATGGTGACGCTGCTGCAGATGAGGACGAAGGTATTGAAGGCGGTCAGCGAGATGCCGAGGTACTTGCCCGGCGAGGGCCAGATGTCGAGG
>JAKUSY010000699.1 GCA_022451445.1 Planctomycetota bacterium | reverse complement strand
CGATGAGGGGGCCGACGAGCGTTTGAGGATCGAGAGGGTTCCCGACCACGGCTGAGCCGTAGGCGTCGGCCAGTTTTCTCGACAGTTCGCCGAAAACGTTTTTTTGCGCCAGGACTCTCCTGGTCGTGGTGCATCTTTGTCCCGCCGTACCGAGAGAACCGAAGAGCACCGCCCTCAGCGCGAGATCCAGGTTCGCATCATCGAGGACGATGACAGCGTTGTTGCCGCCGAGCTCGAGCAGGCTCCGTCCCATTCGGGCGGCGACGGCAGTCCCGACGTCCCGTCCCATCCGGCAGCTTCCTGTTGCGCTGATAAGCGGCAGGCGTTCGTCCGCGGAGATCTGTTCACCCGTTTTACGGCCGCCGGCGCAGAGGTTGAAGACTCCGGAAAATCCTTCGGGCTCGAGAACCTTATTGCAGATCTTCTGCACCGCCACGGCGCTGAGGGGAGTTTTTTCCGATGGTTTCCAGATCACTGTGTCGCCGCAGATGGCGGCGATCAGGGCGTTCCAGGACCAGACGGCGACGGGAAAATTGAAGGCGGTGATGACCCCGACCGGGCCGAGGGGGTGCCATTGCTCGAACATCCTGTGCTCCGGACGCTCACTCGGCAGAGTGGCTCCACCGATCGTACGTGATAGCCCGACGGCGAAGTCGGCGATATCGATCATCTCCTGGACCTCGCCTTCACCTTCGGAGAGGATCTTTCCGCATTCGAGCGAGACGAGTTTTCCCAGGGGTTTTTTGTACCGCCTGAGTTCTTCGCCAATGAGGCGGATATATTCTCCTCGGCGTGGCGCCGGCAGTTTTCTCCAGCTTTCGAACGCGCTCTGTGCCCCCTGGATGACTCTCAGGGTGTCTTCAGGGGCCGCTCCGACCACCCGGGCCAGCTCTTTTGAGGTCGCCGGGTCGGTGGAAAGCAACTCCTCGCCCTGTGCCGCCCACTCTCCATTTGAACAAACTCCTGGCTCCCGCGGCTTCAACTCGAGTTCTGCGGGTATCGTATGGTGATTCATAAGAGGGTGTTTTTTATGGCTTTAAAGGGATTGGAGAGGATTGTCACCTTCAGGGCACGAACATCCACTACAGACTGACCAATTGGGGGTCTATTCGAGACCCGTAGAATTCGGGCCCGGTATACCCCATATAGGCCATAGAATTCCGATAACTCTTTTTCTTACAAGATGTTGTGCCGTCTGAACAGGCTCAGAAGGGAGCCTGAGACCCTTTGCTGCCTGATGACGGTCTCCAGGGGTCCCTCAGAGGCTGGTTAGAATTATTTTAAGTCATTGTATTGTAATACTTTGTGGTTTTTTTGGCAGGCTTTTAAACGACTTAGGTGTCTGCAGTGAATCTTCTGTAAATCACCCTTTTCCGCGTGTATCCTTTTACGGCTGAACTAAATTTCTCTCTGTTAAAAAAACCGACATTGGAGGCGCTCCATCCATGGACGCAACCACCAAGAAACTGTTGAATTTACTGGGTTCTGACAACCTCGAGTTGCGGGTTGCGGCTACCCAGGTCCTCGCTGAGCTCGCGATCTCGACAAAGCCTGTAATCAAGGCGCTCGGCAATTGTCTGCGGGAACCTTATGAGCCCATACAACTTGCCGCTCTCAAGGGACTTGCGCGTTTGGGAGCCGCGGATGTGTCTCATCTCGTGGTGCCGATGATCCTCAATGGGTGCGCGATCAGGGAGCATTCGATGGCTGTGATTGCCGCCATCGGGTCTTCCGCCGTACCCCAGCTCCGGGATCTCTACGACCAGGCTGATTTCAACGGCCGGCGCGCGATTATTACGACCCTTTCAACGGTCAACGGCAAGTCTGCCGTAGAATTTCTGCTGAAGAAGCTCGTGGAGGAA
>JAKUSY010000698.1 GCA_022451445.1 Planctomycetota bacterium | reverse complement strand
GGGCTTTGCCGGGATCACGGCAAAGGATCGCAGTTGGTGGGCCTACAAGCCGCTGGAAAAGCCCGCAGTGCCCGCGGTCAAGAACAGTAAATGGGTCAAGAACCCGATCGATGCATTTGTCCTTTCACGGCTGGAGAAGAAGGGGCTCAAGTTGGCTCCCCCTGCGAGCAAGGCCACGCTGATCCGCCGGGCCTACTACAACCTCACCGGGTTGCCCCCTGCGCCTGAAGAGGTCAAGGCTTTCGAGGCGGATGATTCTCCTGGTGCCTGGGAGGCCCTGATCGACAGGTTGCTGCAATCGCGTCACTATGGAGAGAAATGGGGTCGGCACTGGCTCGACCTGGTTCGATTCGCCGAAACGCATGGTTACGAGCGCGACAGTAACAAGCCCAACGCCTGGCGCTACCGCGACTACGTCATCAAGGCTTTCAATGAAGACAAGCCCTATGACCGTTTTATCATCGAGCAGCTTGCCGGCGATGAGCTCGCGGACGCAGATGCCGACAGCATCTCCGCAACGGGTTATTACCGTCTCGGGATCTGGAATGATGAACCGGCTGACAGGTTGCTGGCAAAGTACGATGTTCTCGATGGAGTGCTCTCCACGACAACCCAGGTGGTCATGGGGATGACGATCGGGTGCGCGCGCTGCCACGACCACAAGAGGGATCCGATCCCCCAGGAAGATTATTACCGTATGCTCGCCTTCTTCCAGGATGTCACCAACATGAATGACCGCGCCACGCGTAAGGTCATGGACAATGTTGAGTCGAAGAAGTTCAAGGAAGAGGTGGCGCGCAAAGAAGCTATCGAGAACGACCTCTACAACCAGGTGTTCCGTATTGAAGAAGACTTCAAGCTGGCGTTGATGAAGAAAGAAGGGCTGAAGACAGCCCAGGGAGTTCGTGTCCCCGACCTGGTCGAGTTGTCCTTCAAGTTCTATCGCGACACCTGGAAGAAACTTCCTGATTTTGATCTGCTCAAGCACGAAACAGAGGGTCGTCTGGCCGATGGTTTTCTCTCTCTGAAGCCGGCCTCCCGCAAACATGCGATCGGGCTGGTATTTGAGGGCAGGTTGAAGGTTCCTGCCGCCGGGAAATACTCTTTCCGGCTCTCCAGTACAGGAGGCGTGCGCCTGCTGATCGATGGCGCGAAGGTGCAGGAGGCGGATGGCACTGGCAACCATTCCGCTGATGCGGCCGTTGAACTTGCGGCAGGACTGAGAAAGATCCGCCTTGAGTATTTCAACGGGTACGAAGAACCGAAGCTTTCCCTCCTGTGGTCCGGCCCTGGTTTCGAGAACCGGGCCCTGACGCTCACCAGGGAGGAAGGCGCAAGCCTTGTAGGTGATTCAAGAAAGACTCCCGAGCGCTGGAGCTATACCCTCAAGGATCCTGGCGGGGGCTGGGCGAGACCTGGTTTCAAGACCAAGGGCTGGAAGAAGGGGCCGGGCGGGTTTGGTACCAGTGGCACCCCCGGCGCGGTGGTCAAGACCGAGTGGAAGACCCGTGACATCTGGCTGCGCAAAGATTTCAATCTCGACCGGGTTCCCGGTTCTCTTTTTCTGGATATCCATCACGATGAAGATGCCGAGGTCTATCTCAATGGAACCCTGGTCAAGAAGCTCCCTGGACATATTGCGAAGTACGTTTCCTTTACCCTGCCTGAAAGAGCGGTCCAGACCCTTGGGGTCGGTGTCAATACCCTTGCGGTTCATTGCCGCCAGACTGGTGGTGGGCAGTATATTGATGTCGGGCTGCGGGCTGGGAAGTTCCGTGATGTTGACATTGCGACCCTGATCAAGAGGCGCGGGGATGAGCTGGTCGGCGCTGAAAAACGAAAGCTCTATACAGATATTCGGACC
>JAKUSY010000697.1 GCA_022451445.1 Planctomycetota bacterium | reverse complement strand
GAATAAATACCCCTCGGCCTGGACGCTCCAGGAAAAACGGCTGTCCCCCCAGCTATTGGGGATGACCCGCGGGGCGATAGGGTTGAACTCATGTCAGGTTGATTTCTCTTCTTTGTGGAGCTCGTTCAAAACTTCCAGCACCTGCTTCTCAGTCATATACCCGAGCTCGCTCAGGATCTCTCCGAGGAAACGATACGGCTCCTGCTCTACCTCCAGGCGAGCCTGGATCGTCAGGGCTTCATACAGGTTCGCCACGGTCACGTAGCCTCTGTCGAGCGCAACTTCACCAAATAACCTGGGCTGGCCACTCATGATACAGTCTTTCTTATCAAGTACCTTCTCCAGAGTCAATCAGTCCGCGCCATCGCCAAAGGACACAGGTCCTTTACCTCGAAGGCCGTGAAAGAATACATTACAATCCCGGAACCATGGCCAAAGCTCGAGAAACCCTTCGATCAAAATACCTCGGCGCGCTCCTTGGCGCGGCTGTCGGAGATGCCCTGGCCTTTCCGCTGCGGGATTACTCCCGCAACTTCCTGGCATCCGTAGCCCAGCCCCTGACCGAAAAACTGCAGGCATCTCCGGATGGATTCACCCCACTGGGACAGCATACCGGGGACACGCAATGCTGCCTCGCTCTCATCACCTCCACCCTCGAGCGAGGCAACCTGGAGGCTGAACCCGCCAGTGCAGAGGTCTTCGTTGAGCATCTCATTCCACTCTGGCGCGACATGAGCATCATCGATCCCGCCAGTGACAACAGCGTCGCCATAGGTTCCATCGTCAAGGGTATCACCGAGTGGAATGGCGCGGCCCTTCCCCCCGGGCATGCCGGCAGCGGCTGTCTCAGCCGGGCCATCCCGATAGGTCTCTGGCACTGCAAAACCCCGCGAAAGATTCCCGCCCAGGTGGAAACCCTCGTCACGATCTCCCACCAGGATCCCAGGGTGCTCGCCGCGACCGCGGCGGTAGCCACCTTCATCGCCTACAACGCGCGCCAGCCTGAATTGATCCTCGGCGATATACTGGACGAGAGCTGCGAGGCCGCCGGGAGGTTTGATGACAAGGTGGCCGATGCCATATCCGATCTTCCCAGGATTCTCTCACAGACCGACCGCGGGGCGCTGGAGATGATCCTCCAGATCTGTCCGGATGAGGATTATCCGCCAAGCCAGGACGGACTGACGGATTACGTGGTGCCGGTACTCTTCCTCGCCCTCCAGCAATTCCTGAACAACCCGCAGAGCTTCGATGAAGCTCTCGACAGGATCCTCCGCCTCGGAGGAAATATGTCGACCATTGCCAGCATCACGGGTGCCCTCTGCGGCAGCCACCTGGGGATCGATGGCATCCCGGGAAACCTTGTAGACAATCTCCTGGAAAAAGGGGAAATTCACAGAAACGCAAATGAGTTCTTTGAACTCAGACGCGGCTTATTGCAGCAGGAGATGGAGACCGCAGAGCCGGTGGAAAAAGCCTCCGCTCCCGGACCGGCCGACGATGATGAAAACGCCGAAAACGAAGACCTGGATTCCCCGGTAGAATGAGCCAATTCGCCCCTGAAACCCCGCTGGTACAATCCGGCAGCCTGGCTATCGGAGCAAAATCAGCTCCCGTGATAATAGCCGGACCCGACTCCCTCGAGAGCGAAGAGCTCGCTCTCACCATGGCGACTGAGCTTGTACTCCTCCAGGATAAGCTGCAGGTTCCATTTGTCTTCAAGGGCTCCTACGACAAGGCCAACCGCTCCTCGATCGACAGCTTCCGCGGCCTCGGAATCGACGAAGGACTCGATGTGCTCGCCGAAATCCGTCGCGACCTGAACTTGCCGGTCCTGACGGATGTCCATACCCAGGAACAAGCGA
>JAKUSY010000696.1 GCA_022451445.1 Planctomycetota bacterium | reverse complement strand
CTTCGCTCCCCCCATAATCATCTGCTCACACAAACGGCACTTCTCCCACCTTGAACTTCAGGTGCGTATTCCCCAGGAGTACCGCATCCCCATCCTGGAGCAGGTGGCGCACGACCACCTTTCGATTGACCCTCACAGGGTTCCGGCCCCCTACATCCTGGATAAAGTAGCAGCCATCCTTGCTGGTGATGACCGCGTGCTGGCGAGAGACTCTCGGGTCATCGAGAATCATGTCCATAGACTGGTCACGTCCCACGAAAACCGTGCTCTTGACACTCTCAAAAATGTAGGGCTTTTTGCCGTGTTGCCGGATCTCGAATCGCAGCATGAGAAGATACGTTATAAAGTGCGGCTGGACCCCGGTTCCGGAAACCGGGAGACGATAATTTCAGAGCGGCACCGAACACCTCGACTGTTCGACTTCGGGCCGACGCTCTCGGGATAGTAGTCCAGCCATGGAAGAGTGTCAATGAAAGCGGGAGCCCGCCTATCGAGGTTCCACCAGACGGACCACGGAGAAAAAAAATTCGCTCCCCGGTATTCCTCGCCCATAAAATACCTTAGTGTATCGGAGACGGCCCAGTGGTAAGGGCGGTGGCTACCCAACCTGGTATGGAGTTCAAGCTGGATGATTAAGTTATATTCCCCCGGTGACGGCTTCTTCGTTTCCTCCCGGCGACCTGCCCTCTGCTTTCTCCTGCTCCTGGGCTGCGGTCTCCTCGGCTGCTCACCGGGAGCCGACTCATCCTCCAATGGGCATCAGGCTCCACCACCACCGTCCCCGCCGGCGACCGGGAGCGGAGAACAAAAAAAGCTCTCCGCCGATCTCGAGCAATTGAAAAAGGATATCCAGCCCGAAGGCCCGGCTGTCGCGGTGGCCGAGAAAGAGCCTGTACCGGAACGGAAACCCGTCGAGACGCCGCCTGGGAAACCCGGGGAAAGCGTCAAGGCGGCCCCGCCTCCGCCGGAAACCGTGAAGGCGCCGGAGCCCGCGAAAACACCCGCCGCCCCGCCTGAAGGCGTCGATGAGAAGAAGCTGCTGAATACTCTTAAAAACAGGATGATCCTTTTCGGGCGGGCCTTTGAGTCCGGGAATCTCGACGAGATAAAGAAGTTCCTGATCGTCGATGACGACCTGAAGGCGATCCTTACCGACGGCGGCTACAATATCCTGGGTGTCTCACTGGAAGCGCAGAACGAGGAGGCCGTCACCCAGACCCTCAAGGCCATCAGAGACGCGAAATTCGAATACGAATTCGTCCCTGGCAGGATGACCTACACTCCCAACAACAGTATCTTCAAAAAGAAGGTACCCACCATGAGCCAGAGCAAGATGCTGTTCAGGATTGACGGAACTCCTGTTCCCTTCATCTTTTACATCAAGCAGCTGGTCTGGTTCGGGGAGAACTGGAAGGTCTTCAACGCCGGAATCTGATTCCCGGCGAGCCGCGCCCACGGAGAGCTGCCCGGAGAAAATGCCCCTGCCCCGGGACTGTTGCCACTCGGCTGGCCGCTACAGTTGCGGCTGGAAAATGCGGGCATAAAAGAAGGACGTCTCAGAGGAGTTAAGACGCCCTTAGAAAAGAAGTGAAGAGAAAACCTAATATTCAGATTTTGGGTGCCAAGACGAGACCGTCATGCCTTTGACAGCAATAAATATAGCTGTTGTCCCATTTCTAGTCAAGACTCCCGCGGGTGAATTCCACAATTTTTTCACAGCCCCACCCTGCCCCCTAAAGTTTTTCATTCTAAGGGGTTAGAGTTATTCTGCGTCACGGATTGCTCCCCTGGATGACAAAGCAGGCGGTTCCCGGGAGCCTGCGCCGGCTTTTTTCACCCGGTTCCGCCTCAATAATCAGCTGCTTTA
>JAKUSY010000695.1 GCA_022451445.1 Planctomycetota bacterium | reverse complement strand
TTCTCCGCGCTTTCAGCAGTATCGCTGAGCTTACCAATATTGACGTTCCATTTGGCTGGCGGCCAGGCGGCGACGTATCGAGGTTCCAGCTCGACGTGTTTAAGGGCGACAAAAGGCCGGGGCTGCTGCTCGGGGGTCTTGAGTTTCTTTTTGTCCCAGGCCGGCCGGAACAGCCCGGCGCCATCCGGAAAATCCTTGGGCTTCGACCGGTCCTCATTCTCAAAGCCCTTGACCCCGTAAGCAATTTCCACCCGTGGAGTAAACCCGATGGAGAGCCCCCTTTTCCCGATAATCGTGTCTTCGACCTGCACCTGGTACTGCAGGTCCATCGGGCCGGTGATCTCCTGGCGGTCCATTACGCGCCCGCCTATCTTGACCCAGAGAATCGGGTTCGGCACTTCCGGGAACGCGCAGTATGACGCCACGCTGAATTTCACCCGCACAAGACCTCGCCCATCCGGGGGCGGCGGAACACTGAACATGCTGCTGGCTCGATCTCTCGGCCACCTGGGTTCGACCAGGGCACCCAGGCCCGGTTTTGGAATTCGGGGAAGCTTTTCAAGACTGATACCTGCCGCTATCCAGGGATCTCCATAGAACAGCTTGTGCGGATTTTTTTCCACGTTCACCAGGTCCACTTCCAGGACTTCACTCGGCGGGGGTTCGAGGAAACGAATCCCCGCCACGGCGCGGCGGGTGACCTCCATCATTTGGCTCACCGAGTCAGCCGCATCCTGCAGAGCTTCCGCGCCGGTATCGAAACCGTTCACCTTGCTGTCCCCGGGTATGGTATAGGCGAAATCAACGCTCAGGCCGGTCACATCCTGCAAGGCGCTTCCAAACTCGCGGCGATTGAGCCGGCGCGTGCTGCCCGCCCCCAGGGCCCGTTGCTCTTTCTCGATCCAGGCCAGGACCTTTGTCTTTTCCGCGGAGCTGAGCTGGGGTTTTTTCTCCGGCGGCATCTCGCCGGCGGAAAGCTGCTTATGTATCTTCGTCCACAGATGCCGGTCGGAGACACGGAAGCCATCCATTCCATCGTAACGCAGGCGGGCCTTCTGTTTTTCGGGCCCATGACAGCCCACGCAATATTTCTGAAGAACAGGCTTCACCAGGCTCTTAAACGTCCTGGTATCCACACCGGTTTCATCAGCTGATGCCATAGATACAGTAATTACTGTCAGCAAAATTGTTATGACTTCAGCTTTTCTCATCGCAAGACCTTCCAGGATCTCGTCACCTGACATGACGAGGATGAAAATATTCCGTGATCGGCATGGCTGCATCATAGGCCACCACCCTCCCCGGCATCAATCAACACCCCCTGGTTGCTTATCACCCGGGGCATCGCTCAGGGTGGCCGCTCGTTAGTCCAAGGTGGGAACTATGGGTATAATCATCTAGGCAATAGCGCAGCGGCCGTTCATTCTGCCTGCATCGGCGAAAAGGCAATGATGGTGCGGCCTCGTTTCGGGTAGATCACCACCTCGCCGCCTTTTTTGGCCACTGCTTGCCGGTTCGCGAGCAAGCCGTTGACTTGGAAATGGGCGTCCGGTTCCAAGGCAACTTGAACAGCTCCCTCAACCGTCGCGACACGAATTGTCTTTTCGTTCATGGCGACGATGTTTCCCCGGATCGTGTCATCGTGTGATCGGACCAGGACCTTATGGGGTGTTTTTTCCTTTCGGTAATGGCAGAGCACGGCACGGCGTCCCGGTTTGGCCGCGATGTTTGCGGGAGCGAGTTTGCCGTCGAGGACAAAGGACACTTTACGGGAGTTCACGGTGACGTTCTCTTTCTTGCCCTTAAGCCACCGATCACAGGTAACCTGGGCGGAAATATCCAGCACCCCGCCCGGAGTCCCGGTCAGAACC
>JAKUSY010000694.1 GCA_022451445.1 Planctomycetota bacterium | reverse complement strand
GCCTCGAGGTGCTCTCCGATCCCGACGCCAAGGCCAGCCTCGGCCAGGAGCTCTCGAGAAAGGACAACACGGCCCTCACCTTCAAGCACCTGATGGAGTTGGCGAAAAAACACGCGGTTCGCTTCCCGAAGGTGATGACCTGCCTGAACATCGGCTGCCCGCTCGGCAACGGGATCTGGGAAGGCCTCCCGCTGCGCGAGGTGCTCTGGCTTACCCAGCCGGGCCGCAACCTGCGCCGGGTGTTCTACCACGGCTACCACAACGACAAGCCGGAGCAGATGTTTCGCAGCTCGCTGCCGGTAGGGCGCGTGCTGGAGGACCTCTACGGCCTGCCCCCGGTCATCCTCTGCTACAAGCTCAACGGCCATTGGCTGGAGCCCAGGCGCGGCGCGCCGGTGCGGATCGTCGTCCCCGAAGCCTACGGCTTCAAGAACATCAAATGGCTCTCGCATTTATTCCTGACCAACAACTGGCAAGCCAATGACACCTACGGCGACCAGAACAACGACGTCGACAGCCCGCTGAAGACCTTCTGCGACCCCTTCCCCATTCCAGCGACTGTCAAGCCGGGCCAACCCATTCCCGTGACCGGCTACGCGCAGGTCGGCATCTCGGGTCTGGCGAAGGTCCAGGTATGGATGCACAACGATGCCGAAAAACTGCCGCCGGAGGACGAATACTTCCTGAAGGCGCCCTGGCGCGATGCCGAGATCCTTCCGCCCCCGAAGAGCTGGGGCGGCGGCCTCACGGGCGATAAGATCCCCTCGCCCACCTACGGATTCGACCCGGAAACCGGCCGGCCGAAGACCTGGCCGATGCGGATGACCAGGGCCCATTGGGCCACGCTGCTGCCGGGATTGCCGGTGGGGGAATACACCCTGCGCTGCCGAACCATCGACAGCAATGGCGCCGCGCAGCCGCTGCCCCGCCCCTTCCGCAAATCGGGGAGGGCAAAGATCGGCGAGATGAGCCTCTCCGTCGAGGCCTGAGACCTCCCGGCCTCCGGACAGCTTGTTTTTTCTTGATGTCCCGCATCTGCATGGACTGTATGAACTGACTGTCCTCGACTCTGCCTTGGCCTTCCGCACGAAAAGAACAACCTCATCATGAAATCGATGGCCGGGATCCTGTTACTCTGCATCACCGCCCTCCTGCTCGCCCCCTCCGCCTTCGCCGGCCCGCTGGGCCGGGGAATCAATCTCGGCAATACCCTCGAGGCGCCGAACGAAGGTGAATGGGACATCGCGGCGCGTGAGTACATGCTCGCCGACTACGCAGCCGTCGGCTTCACGAATGTCCGTATCCCGGTGCGCTGGGACCGCCACACCTCCAGCTCCGCCCCCTATACGATCGACGCCTCCTGGCTGCGCCGGGTCGTGCAAGTCGTCGACTGGGGTCTCGACCAGGGGCTCTACATCATCCTGAACACTCACCACGAGTACTGGTTCCTGCAGGACTGGTCGCGCCGGGAGCGTTTCTACGCCATCTGGGAGCAGGTCTCCCGCCACTTCTGCGACAAGTCGGAGCGCCTGATCTTCGAGATCGTCAATGAACCCGCACACGACAGCTCCCTCTCAAACAGCCAGATCCGGCAGCTCCAGCGCCGGGCGCTGGACATCATCCGCCGCGAAAACCCGACCCGCGACGTGATGATCACCGGCGGCCACTCCCCCCACCACGAGTCGGTAAATGACATCGACCTGCCTGACGACCCCAACATCATCGCCACCTTCCATTACTACCTGCCCTGGCAATTCGTCGGCGAGGCTCAGGGCACCTGGGGAAGCGGCTCGGACAGGAGGACCGTCGAAAACCATATGGACCACGTAAGGAACTGGTCGCGCCAGCACGGCAACGTGCGCATCTACATGGGCG
>JAKUSY010000693.1 GCA_022451445.1 Planctomycetota bacterium | reverse complement strand
CCGCCTGCGGGGCTATGGGGATCCAGCGCTGAGCGATGCGGCGAACACGACCTGGGGTGAGCGGGTGGTGGCCGATGCCGCGGCGAGCCGGGCAAAGGTCCTGGCGATCAGGAAAACGATCGAGTCCGGAACGGGGAACCCCTACGAGGGCGAGCGCCTGTTCACGGCCCGCTGCGGACGCTGCCACCGCCTGTTCGCCGACGGTGGTGATGTCGGGCCGGACCTGACGAGCTACCAGCGCGACGACCTCGAGCGCATGATCGCCAACATCGTGGCGCCCTCTTCGGAGATCAAAACAGGCTACGAGAACCACCTGCTCATCACCCGCGACGGGCGGATCCTGGAGGGTTTTATCGCCGACCGGGGCTCGAAGACGGTGGCGCTGAGGACGATCGAGGGTCAGACCGTGGTCCTGCCGCGCGACAAGGTCCTGCAGCTTCGAGTCATCGAGACCTCGGTGATGCCCGGGGACCTGCTGAGTGAGTACAACGAACAGCAGCTTCGCGACCTCTTCGCCTACCTGCGCTCGACCCAGCCGCTGCCCTGAGCCTGCTCAGCGCCAGTCGGCGCTGAGATCGCTGGTATCGTACTGGCTGCGGATGCGCCATTCGCGCAGGACTGCCAGCATCTCAGCCTTCTTTTCGGAGCAGGCCGGGTCATCCCAGAGATCTTTGACCTCGTCGGGGTCCTCGATGAGGTTGAAGAGCTGGCCGAACTCTTCCTCGAGGAAGTGCACCAGCTTCCATTCCTTCGAGCGCACCATGGTCATGAACTCGGTGTCGGTGAGGATCCCGTCGCGGGCCTGCTCGGCGAAGACGTAGTCGCGTCCGGCCCATTCCTTATTCTCGAGTGCGGGCAGGAGTGATTTCGCCTCGAGGATCTCGGGGACCTCCGCCCCGGCCAGCTCGAGGATCGCGGGGCCGAGGTCCATCTGCTGGCAGAGGCCTTCGATGGCGCGGCCGGAGTCGAACCTGCCCGGCGAGCTGACGATCAGCGGGATGCGGGTGACCTGGTCGTACATGGTCCACTTCTGGCTGTGGCCGTGGTCGGTGAGGCAGTCGCCGTGGTCGGAGGTGAAGATGACCACCGCGTTCTCGAGGTAGCCCTGCTTGTCGAGCGCTTCGATGATCTGTCCGACCTTCTCGTCGATCATGGTCATGTTGGCGAGGTAGTAGGCCCTCTGGCGCTGGCGCTGCTCCTCGGTCGGCTCCAGCAGGTGAACCACCGAGTCGTGGTCGACCTCGGTATTGTGGACCCGCAGGGCCTTCAACGGCGGCGGCTGCGCGTCGAGCTCTTCCCGGGTCACCTCAAGGAGCGGCAGGTTCTTCTCGAGGTAGGGCTCAGCGTAGCGCGGCACGGGGTCGTAGGGCGGGTGGGGGCCGGGGAAGCCGATCTCGAGGAAGAGCGGCTCGGTCTTCGGGAAGGTCTCGATCCACCACAGCGCCATGTCGCCGACGAAGGTGTCGGGATGGGTGTCCTCCGGTAGCTCCCAGTCGAAGGCGCCGAGACGCTCAGAGTAGTCCGGCAGCTTGCGGTAGAGCTCGCGCTGCTGCTTGATGAGCCCCCTGAATCTCAGCGCCTTGTCCCATTCGTCGAAATAGTAGCGTCCCTCGAGGTAGCGGTCCTTGTTCTCGACGACGTAGCGCTCATCGAAGCCGATCGAGGCGTGGTAGGGCCAGGTGTGCATCTTGCCGACGTTGGTGCAGTGGTAGCCGGCCTCATTGAGCAGCTCGATCCAGGAGTGCCGCCAGGTGTCGGCGTTCTTGAGGATGCCGCTGGTATGCGGGTAGAGACCCTTGAAGAGGCTGGCGCGGGCCGGGGCGCAGGAGGCCGCCGTGACGTGGCAGTCGGTGAAGTGGAGCCCCTCGCCGACGAGA
>JAKUSY010000692.1 GCA_022451445.1 Planctomycetota bacterium | reverse complement strand
GTCCGCCAGGTGGCCCAGGGACTCCAGGCCGCTCTCGATGGGGGGCTGATCCACCGTGACGTCAAACCCTCGAACCTGATTGTACGTCCCGACGGCGCAGTCAAGATTGTCGATTTCGGACTGTCGAAGGAGGTCTCGAAGGACGATACCCTGACGGAGGAGGGCATTGTCCTTGGAACGCCTCACTATCTCTCGCCTGAGCAGGGACGCGGAAAAACGGTCGACCATCGCTCCGATATCTACGCCCTCGGGGCGACCTTCTACCACATGGTGACCGGCAGGCCGCCTTTCAAGGGTAAATCACAGGTCTCGATCATCGTGGCCCATATGGAGGAGGACCCCGATGCCCCCCGGGCGCTCTGCCCGGATCTTCCCGAGAGCCTGAGCGACGTCATCGGAAGAATGATGGCCCGCAAGGTGTCCGACCGCTACGACAACTACGACCAGCTCCTGGAGGACCTCCAGCTCCTGGAGGCCGGCAAGGTCCCGCTCCACACGGAGCGGGGCACGGGGCGTTTCAGCCGGCGAGGCCCTCGCGGCGCGCTGCGCTCACTCGGCTTCGCGGCCGGCTTCCTCGCGCTGCTCATCCTGACGGCGACGACCACCTCCTACGCGCTGCGCAGCTACAGGACCGGGATGGTGCAGTCCATCGAAAACCGCCTCGGCAGCTGGTGCCTGCCGCGGCCGACCGGGGGGTCGACACTCGACCTGGACTTCTCGGCCGTTCCCGGCGACAAGCCGCAGGCGCTGCGGGACATCTTCCTGCTCAGGCCGCCAACCGATGGAGGCAAGCCGCCGACCCTGCACAAGGATACCGGCAGGCTCTCCTGGGAAAACTACCGCGACCCGGTAGCCTTCTCCTACCCGTTCGAACAGCTCGACGAGATCCACCTGAGCTTTGACCGCCCCGAAGGTCGGTCCGACCTGGCAATTTCCATCGTCGACCCTCTCGGCAACAGAAGGCGGAGCCTGACCCTGAGGCTGAGCCCCTGGAGAAAAACCACGAACCCCCTCGAGGCCCTCAGACATGGAGACGAGGTGCTGCCGAATTCCCCGCTACCGGCTGTCCCGCCCCTCAGCTCAAAAGACGCCGTCTACAAGGTTTTCTTCCTGATGGTACCCGCCAAGGGCAGCACCTGGGTAACCATCAAGATCGTCGAAATGACTCAAAACGAGACTCTCTATTCTCACGACTGCAACCTGCCCGGAGATGACTGGTCCAGGGGCGCGATGGTCCTGCAGACCTCGTTCTACCGTAAGCCCTGCACGGTAGAGTTCAGGAAGCTCCTGCTCTCAGGAACGCTCACAGGCTCGCGTCTGAAGGAGATCCCATGGCAAGACTGATCGTAATCGATGGCCCCTCTGTCGGCGCCGAATACGAGCTCACCGCCCCGGATGGCGGCTCCACCGAGGAGATCGTCCTCGGCCGCGACCCGGGAGTCGGGATCTCCCTCAACGACAGGGCCATCTCCAGGGAGCACTGCAAGATCGAGGTCAGGCCTTCGGGCTCGAGGCTCATCGATCTCGGCAGCCGCAACAAGACCTACCTGAACAACGACCCGATCGAGACCTGCCGGCTGAAAAACGGCGACCGGCTCCTGATCGGCGATACCGAATTGCGCTTCGAGGATGACTCGCCGGAGGTAGAGGGAACGGCCTTCTCCTCGCCCATCCTCAAGGAGCTCGACGCCCCGCCCGAAGAAAACCTGCTGAAGCTCTCCGCCGCCCTGGGCGCGAGCGGCTCAGCCCAGGAGCTCTTCGATGAGTTCTTCGCCTGGATCGCCGGCGAGACCGGAGCCCAGCGCGGGATGCTCCTGGAGAAAGCCGGGGGACGCTGGGTCGCCCGGGCCAGCGGAGCCGTGACGCCCGGAGAGAAGGG
>JAKUSY010000691.1 GCA_022451445.1 Planctomycetota bacterium | reverse complement strand
CGCCACCCTCTTTTTCCGGGGCCTGCTTGTCTACTCCCGGCTGGGCAGGGAGCGTGATCTCGTAAAATACCAGGAACCCAGCTGCGCAAAGATGGAAGTAGCCGACCCCAAGCCCCTCTCCGACAATCGCCAGGACGTAGAAAGCGATGGCCACCAGGCCCACCAACAGAAAGAACCGCCGGCCGAAAACCCTGATGGGCACCAGCGGCAGGACAGTGATGACTCCAGTCGCGAGAGCGGTAGCGAAGAAGTAGAGGGTCGAATAGGGCTGGATGGCGGGACTCCTGGATGCCGTTCTCGCCGAGCGCCTTGAACTGTCCGGAACGGCTGGGCGATCGGTAAAAGCAATGTGGGCAGCATAACTTTACAGCGAGGATGTGCAAGCAGGTCTCCGCCAGCCCGGAGGCTTTAATGGAATCCGGCACATGCGGCAGGAAGCTGTCATCTCCACGGTGAAAGTCCGCGAGGGATTATTCCGTGGTATCGATAGCGGAGGGAGCCGGGCCGTCGCTGAACTGAAGCGGGGTGCGATCCTCAGAGGTCTCATCCAGCTCATGCCAATAGACCATATCGCAGTCAGCAGGGTCCCAGACCAGGTAGACCCGATGGTCTTTCAGCTCGGTATAGAAATAAATGAAACCCTGGCGCTGCTCCTTGAGAACCCCGCCAAGAAGGCGGACTTCTTTTTCAAGCTCTTCCATCTTGGCATCGTCTTCGCCTACCTTTCGGCGCAGGCTCTCAATCGTCTCCTGGATTTCGGGAGAATTGAACTTTCGAGAGATGACGACGAATTCTTCGAGTCGCTCCTTGAGCTTGTGGCGATGTTCGTAGCAGCTGGCCACATCCCTCGAGATGCGACTGAGCATCGGAGCCCTCTTGAGGACCTCCTCGGCGGTTACGACATTCGGCTCAATGTGCTGACTGACCATGGCTCTCGCGTGGGTTATTACGTGGCTCGAATTTTAAAGGCTGATAGCTGTAATAGGAACCCTCTCTGCGCTATTTAGCGCCGCATCTCCATAATTTCTCGGCGTCCCTCGCAGGGTACCTATGCGATTTTAAAGTCCATATCATGTTGATGCAAATCGCATTTCAGCCCGGGAGGTGGCCGATAAGCCCTATGACGTGAGCCCCGCTCGCACGACTCCCGGCGAGTCGCCAGGGTCTTTAGCTGCCGAGCCGTCAGCCTTCCGCGCCACCCGGATTCGCTTCTTTGAATCGCTCTTCGAGGTAATCGACCCGCTTCTGGAGATTTCGGCATTGAGAGATGGTTCGGAGGGTAAAAAGGAAAAGCAGCAGGCAGGTGATGCCATAGGCAAAGAAAACATATTTCTGGAAGTCAGGAGCGCTCCCGCTCCCTGCGCCCTGGAAATTCTCAGGTGTCTCCTCCGCCTGGGCTTGAAGGAGCCTGACTGAAGTGCAGGTGAGGGCCGCCGTGGTGAGTGTGATAAAGATATTCAGCCGTCGGGTCATTTCCTTGTCTCCGTATGCAGCCCTCAAATACGAGCCCTGTTGAAGTCTTCCTGGAGCCTGTCTATCTGCTCGCAGCTCTTGTAATAGTTCCGGCGAAGGCGCATCAATCCGATGTAGAGGACCAGGAAGGCCCCTGCGCCAACCCACTGGGTAGTCTTCATGGATGTCTGATCCAGGGTGAGTGACATCGGATGGTTTTCTTTACCGAAAATTCGTATGGCATAGTACACGACCGGTACGTTCAGGGTCGCGAGCAGCCCGAAAACGGCACAATAAAGCTCCCGTCGTCTGCCCTTGTCCATGGAGGATCTGAGGGCGAGATAGGCGGCGTAGGTCAACCACATGAAGTAGACGCTCATGAGCCGCGGATCATTGATGATCCAGGTATCCCACTCCCCCCAGGCGGC
>JAKUSY010000690.1 GCA_022451445.1 Planctomycetota bacterium | reverse complement strand
GAATGTAAAATAACTCCAAGTTCCGATATGTCAACTGAAGGGATCCAGGAATACAGCCGAGAGTTTTTTTTCGTGTGGACCTCGCTCCCTCAGAGTCCTAGAATTCCTGAATCTGACCTGAAACCTGAAGGGGCTGAATTACGTCCGTTTCGCCTTCCGCAAAGTCAGAAGGAGAAACAGGCCGGGAAGGCCGAAACCGCCGGAAAACACCGTGTGGTGCCCGTGCTATTGCCGCGGGCGGCATCGGAGCGGACGTGGAAAAAACCAGCATGAACAGAACTCCCTACTCTAAGAGCGAGCAGACATCGCGCCCGGTCCCGGAGCTCGTCGCCCTCCTGGCCCTTTTGCTGTCTCTTTGCCAGGCGACCTCGCTGCTGCCCCAGGCTCTCCCGGGGAAAGACCCGCAAGAAAAACCCGGAACCCCGGGTGAAGAACCAGGCGAGACACCGTCAATAGAACGCTCCTCCATTACCGTTCGCTCCATCAAAGGTACGGCTACTATATTCCTCGACGAGGACACCCTCAGCTTTTCCAGCGCCGACAATGCAGGGGGGGCCATCCGGGTCGGCCCCGACAGCCATGAAGTGGAGGATCTCCTGTTCCTGGGCTTTACCCCTCCCGACATCGCGAAGAAACCCATGCCGGGGGAAAATGCCGAGGTCGTCCTCGGCAACGGGGACCACTTCTGGGCCACTCCGATTGGAATCGAGCCCGTCAAGGAAGATGATTTCCTGGTCCTGAACAGCAAGATCATCACGCAGGAAGTTCGCCAGAGAGACGGGCAGGTGAGACTCAACATGGAAGATCTGCGACTCCTGCTGTTCCGCAATGCCTTCACCGATGAGATCGAGTGGGCCAGGTTCCGCGCCGGCCTGCTCAGGACACGTCCAAAAAATGACGTCGCCCACCTCAGCGCAGGAACCCGGCTTACGGGCTTCCTCGAAGACATGGGCCCTGACTCGATCTCCTTCAGCGCGGATGGGGTCGGCCAGGTCAAGCTTTCCACCGCGAAGGTTCGAGCTCTCGACCTCGCTGAACTGAAGGAGAAAGAAGAGCCGGAACGGATCGGGAAACCATCCGGCCCGCAGGTGGGAGTCTTCCTGCGAGACGGAGGAAGCCTGCGCGGAAAGCTCGAGGACCTCGGACAGGAGGGGCTCTCCCTGCGGCACGCACTGCTTGGATCGATCTTCCTGCCCCTAGAGAGCCTGGCCCAGGTGAGCTTCCTTGGAGGCAGATGCCAGTACCTCTCCGACATGGACCCGGCAAAGGCCAGGGAACACCTTGGCAGCCTCTTCCTTGCGAAGCTGCCGTTCAAGCGTGACAGCAACGTCCTGGGAAACCCCCTGCGGATGAAGGGGAAGACCTGGCCCAAGGGGCTTGGCGTCCACGCCTACTCTCGCCTCGATTATGACCTGGCGGCAAAGTTCCAGAAATTCCAGGCCACGATCGGACTGGATGATTCCGCCCGTCCTCCATCCCGGGGGCCGGCGGGGGAGAACACCGGGGCTGTCATCTTCCGTGTCTTCCTCGATGGAAAACTGATATCGGAAAAACCCATGCGTTTCACCGATCCCCCACAGGAGCTGGACCTCCGCATCGTCGGAGGCCGCACGCTATCGCTGGAGGTGGATTTTGGCGGCAAGAATTTGAGCGCGGCTCTTGATCGTGCCAACTGGTGCGGGGCGAGGATCATCAAATAACGGACACCTTCCGGCAAGCCGGAGAAAAACTCGAAAACGAATCCCGGACCAACAAATGAAAAGATTCCCAACAATCCGGAAACCCCACCCGCGGGGTCTCCCAGCGCGTCTCCTTCTCATCACCGCTTTCCTGGGCGTGACCTGCTTCGCACAGACCATCTGGAGCGCCGGAGAAATTGAAACAGC
>JAKUSY010000069.1 GCA_022451445.1 Planctomycetota bacterium | reverse complement strand
AAACTCCCCCTGGATTGTCCCATCGAAGGCGCCCGCCCGGTCCCGCACGAGACGTCCACTGACGTTTTCATCATCGAAGGTCCAATGCCCGAGCAGACCCGCCTCTCCGGCAGGCCCTGGTACTTCAGCCTCGGCAAAGAGGTCGCGTTTTTCCTGGTGGCGCTCCCTGGCATTGGAGAGGCCCAGGACCGAATCGTAGATTCGCACCTCGTGTATTTTCCCCTCAAGCGGCCAGAGCTCGTCGTCTTCGACATAGGCTCCCACCACGAGGGTCGAATCGGCGTAATCGATACTCCCCGAGCGTGACCGCGAAGACCCCTCCAGGCGACCATCCACATAGATCTTGAGCTCTGAGCCATCGTAGGTGCCAAGAACGTGATACCACCTGCCGAGCTCGAAGCTGCCGGAGGCCTCCAGGTAGGTCAGGGTGTTGGAGGTCGCCACCGCCATGGTAAAGGAGGAGGAGTTATATCCAAGCACCCAGCCTCGCTCAAAGGTGCCGGTGTCCTGGAGGTAGCCGCAGATACCGCCCCAGCGGGTAGCTGAGTCAAGCCGCACCCAGGCCTCGACCGAGAGCAACCGGTCGGGGAGATGGGAGCTGTCAGCCCCCTCGATCACCACCCGGTCCTCGTTTCCATCGAGCACTATGGCCGGGGGATTCGACTCGACACGCACGCTGCCGATGATCGTCCCGTCAAGACCGCCTGAAGAGGCCCGTACATTGCTCCCTGAGATGCTGCCAGGATCAAATACCCATGCGTTCACCGGATCGGGAGCGCCGGCGGGGAGAACGGCGGGAAACAGCAATCCCACGCAAACCCAGAATATGTATTCGGCTGAAACTGCCGGTCTTCTTTGAGACGAAATGGCTAAACCTCGAAGCGCCCCTGATGTCATCGGCAAGCTTAAGGCATAGAAACGCCAAAAGACAGCTTTCAGCCTTCGAGGAACAACAGGCGGGAACAGCTTCGGCAGGTAAGAAGCTCCTGCGCGAGGGCCAACTGGTTGAGCTCCTGCTTGGTGACCCGCATATAGCAGCCCTGGCAGAAAAACACGCCCTCTTCTTCAGCTTTTTTTTCCACGGGGACGATGCTGTCCCCATCTACCTTGCTCCTGATCCGTTCGTAGATGGCGAAGTGGTCGCCATCTACGAACGAGGTGAGTTGCCCACGCTCATCCTTCAGACCGCCGACCTTCGAGTCGAGTTCCTTCACCAGGCCGTTGACCTCGGTTTCCTTGCGCTGGTAGGCCTTCTCAGTATCGGCGAGATCCCGCTCCAGCTCCGCCTTCTTTCCCTGGAGCCCATCAAGGTGGTTCATGGTTTCGAGCACCTCCTCCTCGAGGCCCCCCTGCTCCTCCCCATACTTGGCGATCTGTCCCTTGAAGATGCTGTACTCATCGTTGGTATTGGCCGCGTTCATCGCGATGGTCGACTTCTCTATATCCGCATCGAGCTCCCTGATCTTGAGCTCCCCCTTGTCGATTTCCATGCGGCAGGCCTTGATCTCGTCTTCGACTCTGCTGACCACGTCCTTGCCGGAGGCGACCTTGCGGAGGTCGTCGCTGAGCTCCATGGGGCGGCGGCTCTTGGCTTCTTCAAGAAGACTGATTTCCCGATCGAGCTTCTGAACTCCCAGGAGTTTTTCTATCGATTGATGCATCCCTGTCTCTCAGCGTTGGTCAAGCAGCACAACTTCTCTCTATTCGCGACGATTGGCAATAAAAAAAGCCGGTCACTACCGTGACCGGCTCGAATAACATCCCGCCGCGGCAGGCAGGACAGGCTGCTGCCACGCGAAGGTTCGCCTGGCGCAACCGGCTCCCTCCCGGCAGAACCCGACCCGGGCAGGGCTCACCGCGGCTTGAATTCGTTTACCCATTTTCGCTAACCGGATTGATTTCATAACTTTTAAACTCCCGGGCTGTCTCAACCCCGCGGACAGCCCCTCCAGCCTCAAACGGGCAGCGTCTCCACGAAGCCTTCAAGCAACCTCGAACGAATCGGATGCTGGAGCTTTCGAATGGCCTTCGCCTCGATCTGGCGGACCCTCTCGCGGGTCACCTTGAAGATCTTACCGACCTCCTCAAGGGTATAGGTATAACCATCGCCGAGGCCATAGCGTAACTTGATAATTTCGCGTTCCCTGTAGGTCAGGGTGCCGAGGACATCCCCGAGCTTCTCTTTGAGCATCTCGTGGGTCGCCGCATTGACAGGAGAAACCGTACCCTTGTCTACAATGAAATCACCGAAGAAACCATCGTCGGAATCTCCAATCGGCCGATCAAGTGAAATCGGGTGCTTCGAGATCTTGATGACCTTGCGGGTATCTTCCTCGGTTATATCCAATTCCTGGGATATCTCCTTGATCGTAGGCTCCCGTCCATTCTGCTGGATGAGAGCCTTGGTCGCGTTGCGGACCTTGCTCATCGTCTCAATCATATGCACCGGGATCCTGATGGTTCGCGCCTGGTCAGCAATCGAGCGGGTGATCGCCTGGCGAATCCACCAGGTCGCGTAGGTGGAGAACTTGTAGCCCCGCCTGTACTCGTATTTCTCTACGGCCTTCATGAGACCTGTATTCCCCTCCTGGATCAGGTCGAGGAAAGTAAGTCCCCTGTTTCGGTAGCGCTTGGCAATACTCACCACGAGACGCAGGTTACCGCCTGAGAGCTTCCTCTTGGCGATCTCGTATTCGGTGTGCCATTTGCGAATCTTCACCATGCGCTTTTCCAGCTCGTCCATGGGCTCTAAAGCAAGGAGCTCATATTCCTGGAGCCTCGCATCGAGTTCAGCCATACGGTTCTTTTCACCACTCCTGAGCTTCCTCTTGCCCCTCTTGCGGGCCTGCTCGAGCTTCGTCTTTTCGTTTTCGATGCTGTGCATCTTCCGATGAAGATTCTTCAATTCCTGGCGAAGCTGGTTCACCACAGGCTTCTTTAAAATGATTTCCTGGAGCAGAACCGATCCCTTTTCATTGCGGTTGCGGATCCTGCCCAGCAGCTTTTCGCCTAGCTTCGCCGACAGGTCATCTCCGAGGACCCTGGCAAAGTCCCTCGAGGTTTCAATATGGAGCATTCTCAGGGTGGAATGGTTGGTCGTGACCAGGCGCAACACATCCGCTTTGGTGATTTCCTCGTTGCTGGAGTTCACCTTGACCACCTTGTCGAGGGCCATCTCGCCGCGCAGAACATCGTCGACAACCTTCACCGTGACCCCCAGGGCCAGGCCGCTGCCGAAGACGTGTTTCTGATAGCGATGCCGCGAGATCTCGATCTTCTTGGCCAGGAGCAGCTCCTCGGCGCGCTTCAGCAGTGGTATCTCACCCATCTGGGTAAGATACATTCGCACCGGATCGTCAATCTTTTCCGGCAGCTCACTCGGACCCGAATCTCCGTTCTCGCTGGGATCGGCGACCACATTGTCACGCATCTCGATGCTATGCGCGTCGAGGATCGCGAAGATTTCGTCGATCCTCTGGGGAGAATTGCAATCATCCGGAAAGATCTCGTTAAACCGATTGTAGGTAATACCGCCTTCGCGTTTACCTTCTTCAATTAGCAGCTTGAGCTTGTCTTCCATGTCAGTCTCCAAAGATCATCCTCCCATGCGACCCGGCTCCGACTGGAGCTGAGCGCCCGGGAAAAATTAATTTTCTGTGCTGGTGAAAAAATAAAATTCTTCGTTCTATCCCGACATCGTCAATTCATCTGTCTCCATTGCTTCCATTGTTTCCGTGCGGAGGCGGGACAATTCCTTGCGCAAGCCCGTGATCTCTTTGCGCAATTTCAGCTCGCGCTCGGTCTCTCCCGCTTTGCACGCCAACGCACGTTCTTCCTTGAGGCCCTTGAGGTTGTCCCGGAGCCCCCAACGGCGCAGGTCCTTTTCGCAATTCTCCACCTGGAGGGAAGAATCCGCGTCCAGTTCCCCTGGCTCATCGTCCTGCTCGTTGAAAATATCGAATACCGCCTGCCTGAGAGCCGGGTGCATGTCATCATGCAGCAACTTGTCGCTTTGTTTAAATCCTCCCCCTGAAAGCTCCCGCTTCACATACGAATCGAGGGCCTCTCCCATTTCACCGGCAATCAATCGCGAGGGCACTGACTCCCAGAGGCTCTGCGCTTGAGCCGGCGAGTTGACCATGCTCTTCAAAACCTCTTTCAGGAGCGGCTCCATTCGGCTCTCCTGGAGCTGGGGTTCCTGCGCAGAAGGCTCTTCTTTCTCAGGGGTGAGCAGACCCAACTTTTCCAGCGGAAGATCCTCCCTGGAGATCCCATGCAGCCCGAGCTTTTCGACATACTTGTTCAGGATCACCCGCCTGGCAATCTTGTCTGATATCTTCGCCACCAGGGAGAGAAACTCGCCTACCGCTGGCGAGAGAGCTTGCGGACTGGAAGCGGCCTCACTGGATTCGATCGTGCGCTTCCATTTGAATTCAAAAATGTCCACCGAGTCTTCCTGTACCTTCTGCCAGAAGGCCTCGCCTCCCAGCTCGGAAATGGCGTCACAGGGATCTTTTCCGTCGGCGAGCGGGTAGATCAGAACATCGAGGTTCTCTCCTACGAGCAATTCGAGAGACCGCTCAGCGGCCTTCAGGCCGGCGCTGTCACCATCGAAAATCATGTAGACCCTGTCAGCGTAACGTTTCAGGGACTGGGTATTTTCCTTCGTAAAAGCCGTACCAAGACTTGCCACGAAATGGTCGAGGCCAGCCTGGTGGGCCATGATGGCATCAGTATAACCCTCGACGACCACGATGGCCTTCGTACGGCGAATTCCCGGCTTTGATTGCGGCAGGCCGTAGAGAACTCGCGATTTATTAAAGAGCCTGGTCTCCCTGGTATTGCGGTACTTGGCGGGATCATCATCTCCGGCCAGCCGCCGCGCCCCGAAACCAATCGTCCTCTCCTGGGCATCCCCGATCGGAAAGATCAGCTTGCCGCGAAATTCGTCGAAAAATCCGCGGCCCTTGCCGGATTTGTTTTCCCTGATGAGTCCAGCCTGGCTGAGGGAATCTGTCGAGTGCCCCGCGGAGACGGCGGCTTCCAGGAGCTCATCCCAACCCGCGGGAGCGCAACCAATCCGAAAACGCGCCTGCATCTCCTGGTTGATATTACGCGCGGCGAGATATTGACGCACGCCCTCGGCACCGGGATCCCGAAGCAGAAAATCATGGTAGAAGTCCTCGGCGAATTTTAGCGCCTCGAATACTGCGAGGGTCTTGTGGTACTGCTCATCTCTCTCCGCCGTGCGCTGAATGACGACCCCCGCCTTCTGGGCGAGCATTTCAGCGGCCTCCGGGAAGCCGCCCCTCTCGTATTCCTTCACGAAAGTGAATATGTTGCCGCCGGCCTGGCAACCAAAGCAGTAATAAAACTGCTTGTCGACGTTTACGGAGAAAGAGGGCGTCTTCTCGTTATGGAAGGGACAAAGCGCCTTGAGTCTTCCTCCTCCAGCCTCGACGAGCTGCAGGTCGTAGCCCCTGAGCAATTCATCGATGGAGATCCTGCTCTTGATCAGATCAAGATCAGCTTGAGGTATGAGTCCTCCGGTAGATTCAGCAGCAACCAAATCTTCCCCCTTTGATAGACCGGATCACTTCCTGCTTACCGGCGTCCGCGCGGTACGCCAAAACGGAATATCCAGCCTTCCACATTCGAAACGACCAATCGCCCGGGCTTCTCTTCAGAGAGTGCTCGGGCGGACAAATTCTTCAATCAAACCCGCTGAATCCAGGCTGGGTAATTACCAGGGGCCTCTTCCGGCAATCTGTGAACCAGCTCGATTCGGCACTTGGACACACTCACTCGCACTTCTCCCGGGGCCATAAAAAAGCCCGACCGGCTAAAAAAAGCCCTGAATACAATAATTCCAGAGAATCCGTATAAACGGACAGCGGTCGACATGCACCAGAATCTGTACTTTTAAAGCAGATTCCTGCAGCTATCTTCTCGCCCGAACCACGTAATACGCACGAGGAACCATTCTCCGGCCTGTTTTCAGGCCCTCTGGCGACTCCCGGGTAGTTGCGCCACCGGCTAGGGCGCTCGTCCCAATCACAAAAGCGTGTGAATCGGGAAGCTATCCCCTCTTTTTTCCGGGAAGCCAATGAGATTACTTCTTCAAACCCTTGATTTTAGGGGCGGTTTCAGGATTCTTCAACCGTTATTGAAAGGAAAAAGACTGGAAAGAAAACGAATATCTTCCAGGGCCAGGTTCTCCGGTCTCAGGGATGCGTCCAGCTCTCTTAATGTAAGTACTTTATCTGTAGCATCTTGCCCCAAAACACTCTTCAATGTCCCGCCGATCTGTTTTCTTCTTTTCTGAAAGAGAACTCGAACCCACTTAGAAAAAGAAACGTAATCTCTTTTAATTTCTTGTGTTATGACTTCATAGCGAGGTTCGAGTAAAAGAACGGCTGATTCCACCTTCGGAGGCGGCCAGAAGGAGCCGGGAGCGATTTTTTTCAGGAACCTGGCCGTTGCCCAATAACCGACCAGGAGCGAAGCCGGTCCGTATCCTATGCTCGACTGTGAACTGGAATGCTTCCGTTTTCCTTTTCCCTGGACCACGGCAGAGGAGCAAATTCGCTCCGCGACCTCGAGTTGCACCGTGAGAACAGCCCGTTGCCAGGGTACTACCGACTCCATCAGGGCGATGATTACGGTAGTCGAGATCTTGTAGGGCAGGTTGGATACCCAGATAAACTCACCCAGGTCCTCGAGCCTCTCCAGCAGGAGCGGGTGGAGCTTCTTATTGTCGAGGGCATCGAGTTGAAGTATCTCGATATTATCGAAGCCCTCCAGCTCAGCGGCCGCGAAAGCCCCCATTCTCTCATCTATCTCGACCGTCAATACGCTGGAGCTTCGACTGGCCAGTTCACGGGTCAAGGTGCCGGGGCCCGTTCCGATCTCGAGCACATGTGAGCCCTTGCCAACCCCGGCGGACTCGACCAGCGAAGACAAGATACTGGGATCGTGAAGAAAGTGCTGACCGAGGGATTTACGCGGCGCCAGACCTGCTGATTTCAGACGTCCCAGGAGCCCTGTCCCCCCTCCCGGGGCTCCTTCATTCCCTTTACTGGATCTCATACCAGCCTCCGGTCCCGCCACTTGTCCCGAATGAACATCACCTCAAGCAGGAGGCATTCTAAATCAAAAAAAGACGTTCGCCCTCCCGGAAGACCGAAAGAGCGAACGCCCTACCGTAAGGACAGCCCAACACTGTCAATAATGATGTGCGCTCAGCCGAAAAACTACTCGGCGGTTCTTTTTGCGTCCCTCAGGCGAATGCCCGGTTTCCGGGCTGAGGGGTTTGCTTGTTCCATAACTGAAGATGGCGACTCTCTCCTGGGAGATCCCGTGTTTCAGGTTGAGGTATTTGAAGACGTTCGTGGCCCTCTCGAAGCCGAGCTTCAAATTGTATTCGCTGGCTCCTGTGACCTGCTCAAGGGGCTCATTGTCCGTATGCCCCTCGACAATAATTTTCTGGCCGGAATACTTGGTCTTTAACATCTTCGCCACTTCATCGAGAACAGGAAGCTGTTCGCTCTTGAGGCCGGCTTCGCCGGAATTGAACAGGAACCCCGCCCCAAGACTCAAGCCCCCATCTTCGACCTCAGCTCCCTCTATTCCCGCGATATCACCCGGCGAAATGGCGACCGCCGCCCTCTGGGCATCCCTGCGCTGCTGCAACCTGTTGTACTGGTCGATGAGCTGCTCGTTCGCCCTCTCCGCCCGATCAAGCTCTCCCTTGAGTCTCTCGTAGGATTCGCAGCCGGGCAGGAAGAGGACCGACAGGACAGCAGCCAGCGTACGCAGCCGGAAACTGCTCATGACTATACCCTTCTTCGACAACTCAGCCTGGCAGTCTACTGAATGCGCTGGGCGAGACGGAAGACCACGCGGCGGTTTTCACGCCGGCCGACCTTCGTGCTGGCCGTATCAGGGTTGAGCGGCTTGCTCATTCCGTAGCTGAAGATGGTGACCCGGGCCTCGGGAACACCATGCTTCAGGTTGAGGTATTTGAAGACGTTCGTGGCCCTCTCGAAGCCGAGCTTCAAATTATACTCATAGAGCTTCTTGGTCTGTTTGAGTGGCTCGTTGTCGGTATGCCCCTCGATGATGATATTGTAATCGGCGTATTTTCCCTTGAGGCTTCCGGCAAGCTGGTCGAGGGCCGGGAAATGCGTAGCCTTCTTCAGGCTGGCCATCCCCGAGTTGAAGAGAAGACCCGAGCCGAGGCTGATGCCGCCCGCCTCGATTTTCGCTCCCTCGGGCAAATCTTCGTTCGAGAAGCTGGCTCCTTCCTGGTCCTTGAGTTGCTCCCGCAGAGCGGCCAATTGGGCCAGGGCAGCCTTATGCTCCTCCTCCGAGATCGTACCCTCGGCGGCCTGTCGATTCGTTTTTACCAGCAGCCTGTTGTACTGGTCGATCAACTGCCGATTCGCCTGTTCGGCGAGCTCGAGTTCTCCCTTGAGCCTGTTGTATTCGCCATACGAGACACAACCGACCAACAGGGGCAATACACATACCATAACCAACCCGCGTACCACGAGCTTCCTCATGACTTCACTTCCCTTCTGTTCTCTTCCTTCTTAACTCTTGAACGCCGCCCTATACGGTGGATTTCACCACGCCGGAAGGCTGGATGAATCCCGAGGTCCAATCTTATTTGAGAGATATATAACAGGTTGCCGAGAACATGAAAAGAGCTTTTATCGGTACTTCATCTTCACCCGTGAGAATTTCTCATAAAAGAAGGGCTGCCTCGCATTTACGCGTGACAGCCCTTCTTTTGATTCTCATTCCGGCACAGCGCGCCTTTAACGCGGAAAGCCGGTCCATTTCGCTCTGAAACGGGAAATCGTACGGGAATTACTTCCTGAACATCTCCGCAAGATCGTGGACAAAATCAAAGTAGCCTCCCCACTCCTTGATCCAGGTCTGGGGATGGCGCTCTTGAGCCTCGGTAAACTCTCCGCGCCCCACCGTGAGCCCTTCATTGTGGACCGTTCCCAGGAGAACAGCCAGGGGGATCAGAAGCGCGAGGCCGGCAAGCGACAGCAGGACGGTCCAGGGCGCGTGGCTC
This sequence comes from Planctomycetota bacterium, assembly GCA_022451445.1. Classification (GTDB taxonomy): domain Bacteria; phylum Planctomycetota; class UBA8108; order UBA8108; family UBA8108; genus UBA8108. The sequence goes on along the minus strand of JAKUSY010000069.1, from coordinate 1,336 downwards.
TTGCGCCTCTTCATCTGCATAACGCGCGCTCCACCGCCACGAAGAAGAGAGCCTTCTTCGGTCGGATCGAGCAGAGTGTCTTCGGTCGTATCGAGCTCGAAGGTGTCGGCATCATCATCGCCGAGGTCGAGAATATCCGTGTCGAGAAGAGTCTCGTCACCGAGACCTCCTTCGTCACCCGAATCCTCAGCTCCGGGGATCGGGGTGGTGCCTTCGCTGTCGTCGTCATCGTCGAGAAGGCTCCCGACGTCGAGCACGGTCTCATCACCCACCGAGCCGCCGACGTCAGCCTCGGCCGCTATATCGGCAACCCCAGGAGACGATCCATCATCGGCCTCAGCATCTCCGCCGGTGAGATCGATACCGAAATCGATCTCATCGTCGTCATCGCCGAGGATGTCGAGATCATCATCCGAAAGAATAATCTCGGCCTCACCCTGGTTTTTGTAGTTGGCGATCGCCTCTTTCGTGAAGAGGAGACTGTCTCCATCTTTTGTACTGGCGATCTCGTTTGAAGCGACCAGCTTCTCGAGCTCCTCTTCGGAGATACCGATTTCTCTGGCAGCCTCTTTAAAGCTCATTTCACTCACTTTACAGGACCTCGCTCATTTCCTCGTTTATTTCAGACTCAGACACTTCACTTGCTTTTAAGAACGTTATTTCTTTCTAGAAGATTTTGCGCGCGCTTCTAATAATTTTTTAATCTCTGCCGGCGTATGCGAGCGCCCCTTTGGAGTGTATTCCTCCATCTTCAGATCCCAGGTAATATCGCGAACACCCATGTATTCAATCCCACGGGTCTTGACGCTATAGGCGGCGAGCCTCCTCGTGGGAACCTCCAGGATATAAAGCATGTTGTTGTTGCCGGTCGTGGACATGCCCGTGGCAAGAACGTAATTGCCCTGGGTATTTCCTACCGCCTGGCCAAAAGCCGCCGGGAACACGGGACGAGTCATCTGTTGAACGACATTGACGGCCAAAAGAGTTACGCAAATTGCCAGCAACGCCACCGTGATGTTTTGACGCATCAGATTACCCCCAATTTCCTTTCCTCAACCGGACCTGCCAGGTATTGCCTGAGAGGTCCTGCTAATCGTTTACCCCGAGCGAAACCTGTCTCGAGGCCCCTCGACCCTCTTCAGTTCGGTAACTCCTTATAAACTCTATATTCGGCAATACTGAAACCAAGACACACTCTTTAGTTGAGCCTGCCGAATCGTTACCGGAAGAAGGCGGGGAAAATGCTTTAGAAACCCGTTAAAGGGCCATTTCATACTGACTGTTTATCTTAGCACACCGATTATTGGCCAACCAAATGAAAGTTGAGCTGTCGGGA
>JAKUSY010000689.1 GCA_022451445.1 Planctomycetota bacterium | reverse complement strand
CCCCGCCCAGGCGCTGCTCACCCAGGTTCCCCAGCCGGAGGAGATGCTGTTCAACGTCGCCAAAGACCCCAACCAGTTCACCAACCTCGCAGGCAATTCAGAATACCAGGACGCCCTCCAACAGTCCCGCCAACTCCTCAACCGCTGGAAAGAACAAACCGGCGACAGCAGTCCAGCGAACCCGACCCCCAACCGCCAGCCCCTTCACGAACGCGCCAAAATGACCAAGCCCTACGGCGAGTTTCCTGGCGCCGCCAATAACGCCACCACCATCAACCACCCCGGCCCCATCCTCTTGAAATAGCAAACAATGAAATCGCCAAACATTTTTCATCCTGAGCGAGCCCGCCAGCCAAAAAACCTCGCCGCTCGGCAACGTCAGTGCGTGAAATTCCATATCTTTCTTTCGGCGCTACTGACTTGGGCGACTCTTTCTCTTGAAGCCAAGCCGAACGTCATCGTCATTTTGGTGGACGACATGGGCTATTCCGACGCGGGAGCCTTCGGCGGCGAGGTGAGGACACCGAACGTTGACCGCCTCGCCAAGGGCGGGCTCCGTTTCACCCAGAACTACAACTCGGCCCGTTGCTGTCCCTCGCGAGCTTCTCTCTTGACTGGGCTCTACTCCCATCAGGCCGGCATCGCCAATTTCACGGGCGGAGACAGGTCGGCGAAAAGGGGGCCTGCCTACCGCGGGCGCCTGAGCAAGCAGTGCGTCACCTTGGCCGAGGCGCTTAAGGCGGCCGGCTACAACACCTACGGGGTGGGCAAGTGGCACGTCGGCCATCAGGAAAGCCCCGAGACCCGCGGCTTCGACGAATACTACGGCTATACCCGCGGCTACAGCGCCAACCAGTGGGACCTGAACAGCTACCGCAGGCTGCCGGCGGACCGAAAACCGGAAATCGAGTACAAGCCGAAGAATTTCTACGCCACCGACGCGTTCTCCGACTATGCCGTCGAGTTCCTCAAGCAGGCACAAGGCAAGAAGGAACCGTTCTTCCTTTACCTGGCCCATTCCTCGCCCCACTTCCCGCTTCAGGCTCCGGCCAAGACGCGCGACACCTACCTCGAGATCTACCGCCGCGGTTGGGACGTCTTGCGCAAGGAGCGCTACGAGCGGCAGAAGAAGTTGGGCCTCGTGACAAAGAGTTGGCAATTCACCGAGCTCTCCGACGTGCCCACCGACCGCGAGGACATCGCCAACGGGTTCCCCGGCAAACAAAACCCGGCCTGGAAAGAGGTGGCGGCTGACCGGCGGGAGGACTTGGTCTACCGCATGGCCACTTTCGCCGCCATGGTCGATCACGTGGATCAGGGGATCGGGCGCATTTTGCGTCAGCTCGAGAAAGGCGGCGACCTCGACGATACCCTGATTCTCTTCACCAGCGACAACGGGGCCTGCTACGAGTGGGGTCCCTTCGGCTTCGACGGGCACAGTCGCACCGGCAAGACCACTTTGCACAAAGGCGACGACCTAAACAAAGTGGGCGGGCCCGGCACCCACCACTCCGTCGGCAGCGCCTGGTCCTGCCTCAGCAACACCCCCATGCGCATGTACAAGCACTTCAACTTCGAGGGCGGCCAGTGCAGCCCGATGGTCGCCCACTGGCCGAAGGGCATCAAGAACCCGGACCGCTGGGTGCGGACGCCGATCCACTTGATCGACCTCATGCCGACCATTTGCTCGGGGGCCGGAGCCGAATACCCGGAGACTTTTGCCGGCAACAAGATCCAGCCGGTCGAGGGCACCAGTTTACAGTCGATCTTCGAGGGGGGATCCGCCTTGCCCGAACGTGTTCTCTGCTTCGACCACTTCGGGTCCAGCGCAATACGTCGAGGCGACTGGAAACTGGTTCGCAGCAACTCCCGTTACAACAATGGGGTGTG
>JAKUSY010000688.1 GCA_022451445.1 Planctomycetota bacterium | reverse complement strand
GGGGGCTCTCTACGTTCTCCCAGCCGCTGCGCGCAAGGCCCTCGAGCAGGACGTCCCTGCGCTCCTGGTATTTCATGGCCTGCTCATCGACCAGCTCGCCGCAGTGGCGCAGGCCGATGATCGAGGCGATCTGGATCGCCTGGAAGATGCCGTAGTCGTAGTACCCCTTGATTTGTCCGAGCGCCTCGATGATCCTGCGGTTGCCGGCGCAGTAGCCGATTCTCCAGCCCGCCATATTGAAAGACTTGGACATGGTGGTGAACTCGCAGCCGATCTCCTTGGCGCCGGGCGTCGACAGGAAGCTGGGAGCCTGGTAGCCGTCGAAGGTGATCTGGCTGTAGGCGAAGTCATGCACCACCGCCAGGTTGTGGCGGTTCGCCAGGGTGACGACCTCTTCGAAGAAAGCGGTGTCGACGGTATGCGCGGTCGGGTTGTGGGGATAGTTGAGAAAGAGAACCTTCGGCTTGTCGGTCATCTTCGTGCAGGTCTCGTCGATCTGGCGGATGAATTGCTCATCATCCTCTACCGGGACCCCCAGGCATTCACCGCCGGCGATAATGACGGCGTAGGAGTGAATCGGGAAAGAGGGCGTCGGCACGAAGGCCAGGTCGCCGGGCCCCAGCAGGGCCAGGCACAGATGGCTGAATCCTTCCTTGCTGCCGATGGTCGCGATGACCTCGGTCTCCGGATCCAGATCCACGCCCCAATTCGATTCGTAATACTTCGCCACCTCGCGCCGCAGGTTATAGAGCCCGGAGGCCGCTGAGTAGCGGTGGTTGCGGGGGTCCTTGACCACCTCGCAGAGCTTGTCGACGATCGGGGCGGGGGGGGCATCGGTGGGATTGCCCATCGCCATGTCGATGATGTCGATCCCGGCTCGCCTCTTGGAGTCTTTGAGCGCGTTGATGGTGCCGAAGAGATAGGGAGGCAGCCGGTCCATGCGCTGGCTGAACTGGATAATATCTTCTGACATGGGCTGGCGAACAAACAACGCGGTTGCGGGGTAGCCGAGAGATCCATTTCTCCCGGATGCCCGATCATACGGCTCAGGCGGACTCCTTCTCTCTCCTTTTCGCCAGATAGTGGGTACTTTCTTTGGAATACTCAATCTTTTCGGAACAATACGGCGTTCCCGGACGTTTTGACCCATCGGTCCCGCCCGGGGTTTTCAATTGAGGGGGAATTCTATGGCAGGCGGTCGCAGATAAAGTAATAAAGGACTGTTACTGAATGTTTCCCGTGTAGCCCGCCTGGGTGAACCGTGGGGCACGACCTCGTTATTCCACCGGAGGCCTTCTTGTCGCTCTTCAGTATTCCAGACGTTCAGATCGCCCCGGGGGAGTGTCTGGAGGAAGCCGAGGCAAGGCTGTCCGCGGCTTTTGAGAAGGCCGGGATCGAGTTTCTCGGAATGGACCGGATCAACTCAGGTTTGCCCTGCCGGGAGCGTTGCAAGTTCTTCTGCTCAGGTTCCGATGCCGGTCTGCTTATCAGCGTGCTGAGCATCGGAGACTGGGGGAAGAACGAGACCCTGAACGTCCTGAACATCCTGTTGGGATTGCGCCTGGAGCCCCATCAACCCGGCAAAAAGGTCGAGGTGCATTTTTTTTCCGCCTTGGAGGTGCCCGCTGTCCTGCGGCTTATCGGCGGTGATACGGTCTTTTCCGAATTTGAGGCCCGGGCGTGCCTGGTTGCCAGATTTGGAGAGGACATCCGGCCGGAGAACTGTCAACGGATGGCGGCAGCCGGGATGCACCTGGTGCGTCTTGTGCTCACCACCGAGGTCAGCCTCCTGGCTCCAGATTCCCCCGATGAGCTTGTTCGCGCGGTCTGCGACAGTCTCGAAGCCGAGGAGCTGCCGGTGGCTGAGCCACTCAACTCGATGATCCTGCTGGGGTGC
>JAKUSY010000687.1 GCA_022451445.1 Planctomycetota bacterium | reverse complement strand
CAAGCTGGGCTGGGGGACCGATGCTGCGCCGGCTGATTGATTCGTTGAACGGCGGATTCTATCAATTACCGCTCGGCTTGGAAAGAGACAAAGCCCGCTCAATCCACTCGACATGGCGCTCCACGGCGCCTGAGAGGCCGGAAAAAACTTCCCCGGCTCTTTCTCCCAGCCTGGCGCGCTCCCCGGCGTCGCCGAGAAGCTTCCCGACAGCCTGCTCGAGCTCTTCCGCATCCCGTGCCAGGAGGGCCGCCTGCCCCTCCAGCAGCAGCGAAACCTCGTCCGCAAAATTCTCCGTATGAGGCCCGAAGAGCACGGCTTTCGACAGGCTGGCGGGCTCGAGGACGTTGTGCCCCCCGTGGGGAACGAAGCTGCCGCCGACCACCGCGAGATCGGCGATGGAGTAGAACCTCTCGAGCTCGCCCACCGTGTCCACCACCAGGATCGAATCACCGAGCGGCTCCCCGGCCCCCTCCCTCCACTCGCTCCACCTGGTAAAGGAACGCTCTGCCGCACCCCGCCCAGGCCAGCCGCTGGGCTTCTCGCCGGCCAGGCGTTCGATGTGACGCGGGGCCAGCACGAGGCGGAGGCCGGGGTGGGAGCTCTCCAGGCGCGAGAGGATGCCCAGCAGGATGGACTCCTCCCCGGGATGCGTACAGCCGCCGACGATCACCAGCTCCCCGGAGCTCCAGCCCAGCCGCCGGCGCAGCTCGGCGGCATCGGCGGCGGTGACGCTCACCTCTCGATCGTGCTTCAGGTTGCCCAGCACCTCGATGTTCCCGGGGTCGACCCCCAGGGCCTTGAAGCGCCCGGCGTAGACCTCGTTCTGGGCCGCCACCCGGTCCACCATGGAAAAAAGCCAGCGCCCGAGAAAGCCCGTACGCAGGTAGCGCTCGGAGGAGCCGCCGCTCAGGCGGCCGTTGGCGACCATCACCGGAAGCCCCCGCCTCCTGGCCGCGAGCAGAAAATTCGGCCACACCTCCAGCTCCAGGAGCAGGAGGGCATCCGGCCGGCGCCGGCTGAAGGTCCGGGCGACGCAGGGTGAGATATCGAACGGGGCGTTGAATACCGTCGTACCCGGCAACCGCTTGCGCGCGGTATCGAACCCGGTGGGAGTCGATACCGACAGGGAGACGTCCCAGTCTTCGAGGCCGCGCTCGAGCGCCTCGATGAGCGGAGCCACCGTGAGCACCTCCCCCACCGAAACCGCGTGCACCCAGAGAGAGCGGGAAGCTCCCTCACGGCGCTCGACCGAGCCGAGCTTCCGGAAGAAACCGCGCCGGTATTTCTCACGGGTCATGAGGCGGGAAAGAAAAAGCCAGGCAGGGACGAGCAGGGGAGAAGACAGCAGGTAGAGAAGATCACAGAGCCAGCTGAGCGGGAGCGTCTTGAACCGTGACATCAGTCAGAACCTCCTGCCTCCCCGTGCCGCGCCGCGCCGCTGACCATCGCCCGGCGGGGTCTCAGGATCCCATCCCACAGCATTTCTTGAACTTCTTCCCGCTTCCGCAGGGACAGGGATCGTTGCGCTTCACCTTCGGCGACTTGTTGACGATGGTCTTCGCAGGCGCCTGGCGCGACGGATCGCTGGCCTCCTGCATGGGCGACTCCGGCTGCGCCCCCGGCGCCAGCTCGCTGTGCTGGAACTCGGCCTCATCGAGTCCGCTGTCGAGCTCCTGTTCATCTTCCTCCCCAACCTGCACACGCAGCACCAGCTGGGTTACCGAGGACCTGAAGTTGTCGAGCATCTCTCTGAACATTTCGTAGCCTTCACGCTTGTAGGCTATCTTGGGATCGATCTGCGCGTATCCCCGCAGCCCGATCGCGTGGCGCAGGGTGTCCATGGCGTGGAGATGGTCCTTCCACTTGTCATCGAGCTCCATGAGCAGGATAAAACGTTCCG
>JAKUSY010000686.1 GCA_022451445.1 Planctomycetota bacterium | reverse complement strand
TTTCGGCCGCCTGGAATTTATCATCAGGACCGGGTCGATTAGGTTGCTGTAAATTCAGATTCGGAAAGCCCGCGAAGGGCAGGGATCAAAGCATGCTGGAGCGGACAGAGCAGGGTTTTCGAGGGGCATCCCTTGTGCTGGGGATGGCAGTCGCCCCCTGGGTCTTTGTTTTTTTTACGGGTTCCCTGGATGCGCGCAGCTGCCGGCCGAACCTGATCCCCAATGGCGGGGTGAACAGGTGCGCGAACTGCCACGTGAATCCCCGGGGCGGCGGGAGGCGAACTTCGTTCGGGCAGGACGTAAGGGATGTGGTCAACGGGAGCTCCTGCGCGGAGTTCTGGGAGGCCGAGCTGGCGGCTCTCGACTCCGATGGGGACGGGCGGACCAACGGCGAGGAGCTGCTCGATCCCCTCGGCCGCTGGGAACGGGGTGAACCTCAGCCAGGCGACGATTCCCGGGTGACGAATCCAGGCGTTGAAGACGATCCTCCGCCTCCGTTGCCGACCGAGTTTGTCCGCGGTGACTCGAACTCGAGCGGCGCGGTGGACCTCTCCGATGGGGTCTTCACCCTCGGCTTTCTGTTTCGCAGCGAGAGGGCGCCCTCCTGCCTCGAATCGGCAGATGCCAACGGTGACGGCGCGCTGGACATCTCCGATGCGGTCTTCATCTTCCTATACCTTTTCGCCGGCGGAAACGAGCCGGCCGCTCCCTTCCCGGGGTGCGGGAATTCAGGGAATGCCGACCGGGAAGACTGCGAGGAATTCGGAGCCTGCGGGTGATGGGCCGCCGCGGGGGGCATCGATAGGGATGCAGGCAGGCCTGCCTGTATGACGAGTGGCTGGGGAGGCCCTCCGGCTCTTCTCATATAAAAAGGGGAGCCGTTAAAGGCTCCCCCTGATTATTCAGTACAGACCCGGACGGGGCTCAGGCGGCCACGCCCTCGCCCCCCAGGGAGCTCTCGATGGCGATCCTGACCGCTTCATAAGGCAGCCAGTAATCTTCACCGACCAGGTTGATGTAGGCCGTGGGGTTGTCACTCAGCGCTACTGAGATCTGGGCCCAGCTGACCGGTCCAACCGATTGCTTGTTCTTATAGTAGAACCACTTCGAATCGGCTTCGGTCGATTCCTTCGCCCAGCCTTTAGCCATCCAGGCCGCGGTCTCAATCTCGCTGTCGTCTATCTTTCCATCTTCGTTCAGATCGAAGGAGGAGATGCGCTTGAGGTTGTCGGACATCCACTCGATTACAGGATCTCCCGCATCCTCAGGCTCTTTGTCTCTGACCTCGCTGATCTGCTGGGCTGAGGAGCTGATATCGGTTTCGACTTCGGCGGAGGGACCGGAGCTATCGCCCTCACCCCCCTCTCCACCGCTTCCGCCGCTATCGTCGCCTCCCGAGCCGCCGCCGGAGCTTTTCGGGCTGGAGCCGCCTCCATCGGGTGGGGTTCGCCCGGCGGCGCCGGTCATCTTGCCGAGGTACTCGGGCAGCTCGAGGCCGACGTTCTTGGCGATGTCATGCAGGGGTGGGACGGAGCCGACGAGACCGGAGAGAAAATCCGCGGTCTGGGTCTTTCCACCTTTCGAGCCGCCGTCCCAGACGACGACGGAGTCAATCTTGATGTTGGAGATGGCCTTGACCTGCTCTTCGACCAGGTGGGGGAGCTGCTCGGTGATCATCATCATCATCGCCTTCTGGGGGTCGCCGGTACAGGCCTGCACGATGTCTCCCAGTCCCTGGGCTTTCTTCTGGAGGATCGCCATGAGCCCGAGAGCCTCGGCATCCATCATGGATTTGAGACCATCGGCCTGTCCCTGCTTGATGCGCCGGGTTTTCTCGGCTTCGGCTTCAGCGAGGGTCTCTACACGGGCCTTTTCGATTTCGGCGGGGACGACTATGTTCGCGTACTGGGTG
>JAKUSY010000685.1 GCA_022451445.1 Planctomycetota bacterium | reverse complement strand
CCCAGCGAGCCGAGAGTCCCCAGCACTACCAGCGCATCAGCCCTCGCCCCCTCGTAGACCACCTCCATCTCGAAGTGGTCGATCGCCCCCTGGCTTGTAGGACCCTCCTCCTTGCCGAACCTGCCGCGGCTCGACAGGAAGAACACCACGACAACGATGACGATGATAGCGAGCACGATGATGGGCAGGTACATAATCAGGGCTTCCTCGATTTCTTCAGTTTCTTCTCAAGCCTGGCGCTGCCGGGCTCGAGGGACAGCGCCTCCTCGAGAACCTTCACCGCCTCTTCCCGCCTGCCCGCGTCAAGCAGGGTATCGGCGAGCTCCTCCCGGGCGCGAACGGATTTCGGGTAGGCCTCGACGTTCAATTCCAGCACCGCCACGGCCTCCCGGCCTTTCTTTTTCTTCCGCAGGTAGCTGCCGAGTTCCCTCAGCTGCCCCTCGGAGAAATCGATCTCCTTTCCCCCGGTGCTCTTCAACCGGCGGTACTCCTTCTTTAATCCGGCGCTGCCTCCATCACGCAAGCTGGCGCCCAGGAGACGGGCGACCGGGAATTTCGGCAGCCGCGGCTTTTTCCCCTCGAGGATGGAGAGGACACCTCGGCGAACGACGCCAAGGCTCCGACTGGTATGATTGGTCAGAATCACCAGGAGCTGGCGATCATCGAGCTCGCGGTCGATCCAGGTTCGAAACCCCACCCAGCCGCCGCCATGGTTGACGACCTTGCGGCCGCCACGGCTGCCGATCCCCCAGCCGTAGCCATAGCCCGTCTCCTTGCCGCTCGAGAGCCGCCCGGACGTGAACATCTCATCCACGTCCGCGGGCGAGATGAGCTTCGAGGTGTAGAGAGCCTGGTCCCATTTGATGAGATCCGCCGCGGTCGAATAGACCTCGCCATCACCGTACATGGCGTTGAGATAGTTGCGATCGTTGGCGAGTCGCTCGCCGCCATCGGGAGCGAGCCGATAACCCCAGGCCCGGTGTTCGATCGCGGGCGGCTTGAGCGGCGTAAAGAGCACCGTGTCCTTCATGCCCAGGGGAGCGAAAATTTTCTTTTCCAGGAAATCACCAAAGCGTTCCCCGCTGATCTTCTCAACCACCAGCGCCAGCAGCATGTAGCCGGTATTGCTGTAATCCCAGCGCTCGCCCGGCGAGAACTTCACCGGCGGCTTGTGCCTGATGAGCTCGGCCAGGGCGGCGGGGTTGGTGGCGAACCTGCGCCGGGACAGGTCGCCTTCGCCCTTATCCCAATGCTTATCGAGCAGCTTCACGTAATCAGGAAGCCCTGAGGTGTGACGGAGCAGGTGTCGGATCGTGGCGCCCTCATAGGGCAGGGTCGGAACGTACTTCCTCACGTCATCATCCAAGGTCAGCTTCCCCGCCTGCCGGAGCATGAGGATCGAAACCGCCGTGAAGGCCTTCGCCACCGAGGCCAGCCGGAAGACGGAGTCCTTCCTGAGCGGAACACCCCCGTCGACCGAGGCCTTCCCTATAGCACGGTGATAGCTGACCTTTCCCGAGTTCGCCACCAGCACCACCCCGTTGAACTCTCCGCGGTCGGCGCAGGCCTCCAGGAACCTGTCGATCCCGGCGGTTGGAAATTCGGCCCGCAGAGCGCCGGCCGAGGCCAGGATGAAGGCGGCCGACAGGAGAAGACCGCGTCGGAGCATTCTTTTCATGGCATCCACCGATCCTTCAGCACGGCCCTCAGACCAATTCCCGGATCGGCTCGCCGCCGGCGACAGCCGTTGTCACCTCGGTCGGCAGGCCGGGAAGAACCCGGACCTCCTGCAGGTCGAAGAGGGTGCGCATGACCGTGGCCAGCACCTGTGAGCTCGAGATCGGTTCGGAGGCCGGCGCGCCGGCCGTGCGGTCGGAGCGCCCGATCACCTGGCCCATACGCATCCCCCCGCCGACG
>JAKUSY010000684.1 GCA_022451445.1 Planctomycetota bacterium | reverse complement strand
ATGCGAAGGCTCCTGCCCGTATGAAATACCGCAGCAGGCGAAGAAAAGGGCCAACCCCGCCGAAAGAGCTGAAGCCATGGTTGCGGATCGGCGGAGTCCGCAGGAGGCCGGGAACTTGTTGCTCATCGTCATGGAAGCGTTTCTCTCTTGCTGAAGCAGTTCTCAATATCCCACAACGACCTTTGCGCCTGGCTGATCCCGGCTCAATGGGGACTCATCCTGAGCCCCCAGCGCCGCCCGCCGCCGGGGCATCGGCGCTTGCAATAGCCCTCCGGGCCCCGGCACTCGATCCCATCAGGATCGCCAGCCACCTGGTGTCTTCTCGTACATTCAGGGCTATTTTTACGGCCACCGTCAGCGGCACGGACAGGAGCGCGCCTCCAAGCCCGAGGACCGATCCCCAGAAGGCGAGGGAGAGAAAAATAACCAGGGCGGAGAGGCCCAGGCCCTTGCCCATCAGTCGAGGCTCGAGGATGTTTCCTATTCCCACGTTGATGATTCCGCAGCCTATGGCGACGCCGATAGCCCCGCCCGTGCCGATGTCTACCAGCGCCAGCAGAACGGCGGGAATGGCCGCGAGGATAGAGCCGATGGTTGGAATGTAGTTGAGCAGGAAGGCCGCCAGGCCCCAGAGCGCCGCGAAATCGACGCCCATGATGGCGAGGAAGACCCCGACGACAAGGCCCGTCAAGGCGCTCATGGCGGTCTTGATGACCAGGTAGCGATTGACGCTCTTGAGAAATTCTTCAAACGGCCCCAGGGTCTTCCGGCCACCGCCGAAAGCGGCCTGGAGTTTTCCGGAAAATGTCGCGGCCTCCAGGAGGATGAAGAGAACGGTGATCAGGATGAGGAGAGCCTTCGTAAGGACATCGGTCAGGGCCTTCAGGGAGCTGGCGAAAAAACCCATCAGCCTGGCCGGGTTCAGATGTTCGCCAATCACGTCATCGGGTTTCTCCCAGCCCATGCTCTCAAAGACCGAATAGAGCATGTCCAGCTTCTCCTGGATCTCAGTGCCGTACCCGGCGCTTTTTTCCCGGAACCCGGAAGCTGAAGACCCAATTACCGTCCCCAGGAGGATGCCCGCGATCACCACGCTCAACAGCACCACGACCAGGGCGGCCCAGGAAGGAAGCCCCTTGCGCTTGAGCCAGAAAAGAGGCGGCGCGCTGAGGACCGCGACGAAGATCGACAGGAGAAAAGGAACGACTATTTCCTGGGATGCCCAGAGCCCCCAGACGACAACGACAAAGCAGGCGGCAGGCAGCAGGACCCTGCCGAGAGTAGACGTTTCTTTTTTCTTGCTCATTCCACCTCCGCGTCACGTCCACCACTAACAATACTGGCAAGGTACCCTACACAGAAGCAGGTTACAACGCCGAGCACGCTATAAAGGAGATGGCTGGTTTCTGTGAAATACTTAACCCAGAGAAGGGTTAAAACGGCAACGAAGGCCCCGGTAAGTACGCCCGCGGGATTGCTCCGGCGGGTAAATATTGCCAGGCATACAATTCCACCCAGGGGCCCCAGGATCAATCCGAGAAAACGGAGGTACTCATCAAACATGGACCTGATCTTGCTGTTCCCGCTTTCATGGAGGTCGGCAAGAATGAGGCCGGCACAGAGTGTAAGCAATCCAAGGACGATGGTCGTAATCCGTGCGGCCCGGAGGTAGCGTGCTTCGGGCAATTGTGGCTTGAAGCGGCGATAAAAATCCGTGACAAAGACGGCGGAGACGCTGTTCATGCTCGAGTCAAGCGTCGACATGCTCGCCGCAAGAACCCCGGCGATCAGCAGCCCGGTGATCCCCGGGGGAAGCGCCTGCACCATAAAGAGTGGAAAAATCTGGTCGTTTTTCAGATCAGGAGAGAGCGAGAACTCTTGCTGCTGGTAATAAACAAACAGCCCCGCTCCTACAAAA
>JAKUSY010000683.1 GCA_022451445.1 Planctomycetota bacterium | reverse complement strand
GGCGAAAAGGTCAGCGCCGGGTGCCAGGAAGGCTGTCGACAAGAGGAGGGCGGTGAGGACGCGTGGGCTAATATCAGAATTTCTCCCACGAGATCTCCTCCTCGAGCCATTCATCGAAAAGCCCCGAGTCGAGGACCCCCGTGCCGCTGTCGTCCTCGAGCAGCAGGTTGACCAGCTCCAGGCTGATCTCCCCGCCTTCCTCCTGCAGGATCTCCAGCACATCGAGATCGGCGATGACCTCCTGCTGGGGGGCTGCGACGGGAGGTCGCCCCGCCGCGATAGGTTGTCCCGTGGTGTCGTCCTGGACCCCGGTGATGAGCCGCGCGCCAATCAGCACAGCCAGGATGAGGGCCGCCGCGGCAGCCAGGAACCCGACAAAGACGGTCCGGCGGGAGCGGTCGAGCCGCTGCCGGATCTGCGCGAGTGTCCGCTCGGCGTCCTCTCCATCCTCGGTGCGGGGAGTCGCGATGGCCTTGGCGATGGCCTTGTGCTGTTCGAGCGCCGCGCGCAATTCGGGACTCTCAGCCAGCAGGGCCTCCACCCGCTCCACGTCATGAGCGTCAAGCTCGCCATCGAGGTAGGCTACCAGCTCTTCTTCCGGAGTGGGGCCGGGCTCCTTGTCGGACGGCATATGGGTATCTGTTTTGTTCACGATGGTCTCCAGGGGGGTTCTCTTTCAGCTGTCGCTATCGTCGGGGTTGTCCTGGTCAAGCGCCATTGGCCTGCCTTCAAAATATGGCTTCAGCCGGCCTCGAAGAAACTCGCGGCTCCTCATCAGCAGGGACTTAACGGCGCTGAGGCTCATGTCGAGAACCTCTGCGATCTCCTTGTAAGATAATTTTTCCAATCGACTGAGGAGGATGGCCGCCTTCTGGTTTGGAGGCAACTCCTCGATCAGTCGGTCGAGTAATAATCCGAGTTCTTTTTCTTCGGTCCGTTCGTGTGGGTTTTCTTCCCGGTGGTCTTCCGCGCTTCTGAAGGGTGAGGGCGAGTCGCTCTCAGGCTCGTCCGGGATCTCGCTGAACACCCGGCGCCTTCTCCTGATGGCCCTGATCTCGTTCAGTGCCAGGCGAGTGGTGATAGTGAACAGCCAGGTTCGGAATCCGGCGATAGGCTTGTAGCGTTCCCGGCTCTTGTATACTCGTATGAAAACTTCCTGGGTCAGATCCTCCATTCGGTTGCGATCCCGCAGGTAACGGCGCAGGAAATTCTGGACTTGTTTCTGGTAGCGATAGACGAGCTGATCAAATGCGTTGGAGTCACCGGCCTGGAAAGCGAGCATCAACTCGCAACCGCTGGCCGGGTCCGGGGTTTCCTCGATGTTTTTGCTTTCGTCGCGATCGGGTCGACCCTGGGCAGATTTTCTATCAATCACTTGGTTTCCAACAATCCTCATTTGAAACCCCGGCAAATTTCGGTGGTTTCAATAAATATGACTATTTGGAGGGGCCCCTCAGAGGGGCGATTATGCGTTTTTTCTTTCAAAAACAGTCCGAAAAAGCCCAAATACAGGTAAACCCCTACGAAGTGTTGAGAAATGACCTCGAATAAGCCAGCCTCCGCCCACCCGGGGAAAATTCAGACAATACGTCCGATGGTGCTGATTGCGTTTTATTCGGGCTGCGCCGTTCTTCTGCTTGGCTATCTTTCCTTCAAATGGGTTTATTCTCATCCGGCACAGGTCGCTATCCGGATTGAGCGGGCGGTTCAGGGCGCCGGGTTAACGGGGATCGAGGTTCGCGGAGGCACCCAGGAGACCCTGAACGGGATGCGGGCCGAGGAGATCTCCATCGAGCCCGACGTGGAAAAGCTCACGAGCCTGAACCTGCTCGGAGTTCATGTCGGGGATGTGGAGATCGACTGCAGGGCGGATGCCGGGTCCGGAACGGCCACGGTGGGGGTTCGGGCCGGCGGGATTCGAGGG
>JAKUSY010000682.1 GCA_022451445.1 Planctomycetota bacterium | reverse complement strand
TGTGAAGCTGGTTGAGGAGGATGTCTGCCTGACATCCAAGAGGGATGATCGGACCGGGGAGCTGGTCATCTCCGGTGTCAGCAGTCTTCACCTGCAGATTCTCTGGGAGAGGCTCAAGTCGCGCTATGGAGTCGAGGTGGCGCCCCAGCTTCCCAAGACTCCCTACCTCGAGGCGATCCGCGCCAAGGGAGCCGCTCAGTACAGGCATAAGAGGAAGAGTGGCGCATCGTGAGAATTCGCCGAGGTATGGCTCAGGGTGGAGCCGACGGAGAGGGGCTCAGGCCTCGAATTCGTCAACAGCATCTTTGGCGGCTCGATCAGCCAGAGCTATGTCCAGTCGGTCGAGAAGGGTATCACGGCGATGATGAAGGATGGGGTCCTTGCCGGCTGCGAGTTTGTCGACATCAAGGTCGAGGTCTACGATGGCAAGGAGCATCCGGTTGATTCCAAGGACGTGGCCTTTCAGAAAGCCGGCCGGGGAGCCTTCAAGCTTGCCGTGAATAACGCGAGGCCCGTGCTGCTCGAGCCCATCGTCAACCTCGAGGTCTCTTTTCCGAGCGAATACACCGGTGACATCCAGGGGGACGTAACCCGCCGTCGCGGGCGTGTCCAGGGCGTCGATGCGCAGGGAGACTTCCAGACCATCAAGGCCCTGGTGCCGCTGGCCGAGCTTACCGATTACGCCGGCAGCCTGGGTTCGGCTACAGGCGGCCAGGGCGCCTATACCATTGAGATGGCCCACTACGAAACGGTGCCCGGGAACCTTCAGCAGAAGGTCATCGAGGCCTACAACGCTGAGCGCAACCAGGAGGATTGAGGCGGCCTCCGCTCACGCCGGGTTTTCAATCCGCGTGTCGTGATGCCCGGCTCTCAGAAGATATCCATCTTGCCTTCGATGACGCTGATAGGCAGCTGCTCCTCGAAGAAGTTGTTGATCTTCTGCAGCATCGAATCGACGAATTTGCGCTCGTTGGCTACCGTGACGACGGCCAGCTCGCCGGCCTGCCAGAGGTCATTGGAGCCTATCTCGGCCACAGCGACATTGAATTGGTTGCGCAGACGATCCTTGATCGAGCGCATCACCTGGCGCTTCTGCTTGAGCGACTGGGCCGCATCGATATGGAAATAAACCCGCAGCACACCGATCCACATGCGGCTTTTCATGTGAGCTCTCCACCGTTCTCGAGGCCGAAGTCCTTTGCTTTCTTCTCCAGGATCTCCAGCGGGATATCCAGCTCGGCGGCGGCTCTCTCCAGGTCGGTCCCCGGGCGCCTGAGCAGCATTCCAAGATAGTTTCTCAACGATGTGCGCAGTTTCATCGGGCTGATTCCCAGCAGGCGGGCGGCGGGGCGGATCTTCCAGCGGCAGGATCGCAGCCCCTCGGTTATGGCTCTCGCCTGGAATTCCGACTGGAGGCGGTAGAACGGGGTCTCGCAGCGCTTGCGTTTTTCTCCCGGCTCGAACTCCGATTCTTTTTCCAGGAGGCCGCTGAAAATCTCGCTATTGATCCTGACCAGGCAGGCGGGCGCCAGGCCGGGCTCCCCGGGCAGCTGCCGGGCTATAGCCTCCGGGCTCTCACCGCTCTGGATGCGCAGTACGCGCTCGAGAAGCGGAAGATCGATAAGGTCTCCCTCGGCGAGGTCACGGGCCAGCTCGACCGTATTTTTCAACTGCCTGATATTGTTTTCGCTCCAGTCGTGATGGATGAGAGCCTCCATGGTATCCGGGCTCACCTCGGTGGGCTCCGCGCGCGGTTCATCCCGGTCCATCAGGCGCAGGAAGTGGTTCACCAGCAGGGGGATGTCTTGCCTGCGTTCTCTCAGCGCCGGGATATGGATGGGGAATTTGATGATGCGATAGTAGAGGTCCTGGATGAAATCCCCCGAGCGCACCCGCTCGTTCAGATATTCGTTGGTCGCGCAGATG
>JAKUSY010000681.1 GCA_022451445.1 Planctomycetota bacterium | reverse complement strand
GCTTTTATTTCATCTCCAGCTCACCAATGTTCCTGGAACAGATGGAGGCGAGGACTCCCGGATCGACGAAAGGGATCACCCAGCTTTCCATCGACCTGGTTCCGGGGCTTTTGAGCGGCGGGTTGATTCTGCTGGCCGGTGTGGCGCTCCTGTGGTTGGAGTATTCGCGAAAAGGCCGGAGCAGAGCGGGCATTTCCAGGCCAGGGCCAGCTGGAATTGAAAAATCGTCAGCCTGGAGCGAATCTCCCGGCAAGGCGGCGGCTCTCGCGGGCAATCGGCCGACCTCGGTTACGGTTATTTCCTGGTGCATCCTCGTTTCCTGCGTATTAGCGCTGGGCACGGGAATCTGGGGCATGTTCGATCCGTTCACCCAGGACCTCATGTAGAAAGCTCCGATCCCGATTTCGGCACAGTACGTGATGATGTTCGCGGGTTTTCTCGTCAGCACGATCTGCGGAATCGGGATGCTCAGGGGCAGGGGATGGGCGCGGTCTTTCTGGGTCGCCTGGACAGGCGTTTCCATGGTCGTCGGCCTGGTGATTTCTCCCATGCCGGAGTTTTTGATTTCCGGGGCTGTCCTCTTCCTCGTTGTCGCCTTCTTTCTCTACCGTCCTGCGGTCAGCGCCTATTTTCACGGTGGCCGGCGCGAAGATGTCTGGAAACGGTAGCTGATACCCGGGCGCGACCGGCCGGCCGGTGGATAATCGCTGTCAACAGTCCGGCCTCCCGCCGGCTGGGGGCTGCCTGCACACCATGTCTCGCGGTCTCAATGTCACCAGCCGGCGACGCGATGTTTTCCCCGGAATCGGTGTTATCAAGCCGGCTCTCACCACACTGTTGGGGTGATGGTCATCAGGTTTGACCACATAACCGTTGCTTTACCAGGGGGAGGCTCGCCTGCCGAGTTGCCAGCATGAATACACAGACAGGAAAAGGCGTGAATCGCCCGGTTTATGGAAAGGGAAAACCCGGGAGGGGCTCCGCTTCTCGTGACCTGCCGGATCCGCGCTACTACGTGCGGATGCGGCTGGTGCTGAATCTTCTGTGGATGGCCTTCATCGTTTTCCTGCTGGGAGTTGTGGCCGTGTTGATGATTGTCGTTCCTGGTCCGATTACCAGTGAGGGTGAAAATCAAATAGATGCACGGCGCGATCCTGTTGAGGCGACGGAGCATTAACGAGGATTGTTTTATGGCAGCAGTGAAGAGGTTCAATATTGGCATTAAGAAAGAGTAGTAAGGCAGCTCTGCCGCTGGTGATAGTTCTTTCATTAAGCGGCTGTGGGGAGCCGGCTCCAGGGATGCTCAGTGAAGCCGAGCACACCCTGCTTGGGCCCAGGCGCCAGGTCTACGCCGTCTCCTTCAGCCGCGATGGAGGCCTGGTTATCTGCTCGGGAAGAGGCATCCGGATCTGGAAGCCGGGGACCGGTTTTGATGCGGTCACCCGGCTGGGCGGCAGGAGCATGGTCTACAGCCTCTCCTGCAGCTCTTCAAGCCCGCTCCTGGCGAGCGCCGGGGGGGATGGCGTTGCCACCCTGTGGAACCTCGATAGCGCGACCGAGAGAGCCCGTCTTCGTGGTCACCGGGGCTGGATCCATGATATCCAATTCAGCCCGGATGGTCTTCTCGTCGCCAGCGCGGGCTACGATGGGACGGTTAAGCTCTGGGATACCGCTTCGGGACTCGAGCGTGCGACCCTGGCTGGTCATTGCCAGGCGGTCAAGAGCCTCGCCTTCAGTCCTGACGGCAGGCGACTGGCAAGCGGAGGCATCGACAGGACCATCATGATCTGGGACCTTGAGAGTGGCGAGGAGATCCTGGCGCTCGAAGGCTACGATGGCGGCATCAGATCCCTGGCCTACAGCCCGGACGGTACGCGGCTCGCCGTAGCGGCCGGCGGGCGTTCTGTGAGCATCATAGACACGCATACAG
>JAKUSY010000680.1 GCA_022451445.1 Planctomycetota bacterium | reverse complement strand
GGAAGGGACGAGACCGTCGATGGTTTCGAGTGCGAAACTTCGCCCGCCAACTGCGAGTGAAGACCCTGATCTCGGTGGGGGGACTGCCATTTCCGCACGGGCTTTTTTAACACCCTAAGCGATGCCCCGGGCGATAAGCAACCAGGGGGCACCCTCTCCTTGCCCCCGCCCATGGGCTCGCATAGGCTATTGGCTGGGTTCAAGTCGTGGCATCTGAGGCACGAGGAGTGTCCAGCGGATCATTTTCAGCAGGTGTTTCATGAGGGCTTCATTAAGGCTGTTTATTGCCTGTCTTCTGCTATGCCGGCTGGCTGTAGCTGAAGATCCAAAGCCGAAGCTGGCGGACTTCTTTGCCCCGGAGGTGGTCCAGGATGTTCATCTTGAGGTCACGCCAGTCGACATGGAGCGTCTTGTGGCCGCGTTGCCTGAGCGGATCTATGTACCGGCGCGGTTTCGCTGGCGAGGCCAACTGATCGACAGGGTGGGCCTGCGCTACAAAGGCAACAGTTCCTCGCAGCCCAACCAGCGGCACAAGCGCGGCTTCCTGGTCAAGTTTTCAGAGTTCGTGAAGGGTCAACGGTTCCTGGGACTCCGGCGGGTTGCGCTCGACAATGGAGTTCAGTTCGGGAGCCTTTTCAGCGAGAGGATGATCACCGACATTCTAAGCGAGGTGGGAGTTCCGGCATCGAGAACCAATTACGCCAGGGTGACCTTGAACGGAAAGTACATCGGGGTGTATGTAAACGTGGAGCGGATTGATAAAGCCTTTCTTGCGAACAGGCTCGATGATGCCGGTGGCGCACTCTTCAAGGTCCACACCGGAGGGCCGGGGGCTGATCTCCGGTACATTGGAGAGGACCCGCTGATCTATACGAAGGCTTTCGAGATCAAGGCAGGAGAGCCCGCGGTGCAGATGTCGGACCTCGTGGGTTTCATTCGAGAGGTCCGTGATGCCCCGGACAAGGACTTTGCGGCGAGGCTTCGGCGGGTCTTCGATGTCGACGCCTTTACCTGGCAAATGGGCGTGCTTCTGCTCGCTGGCGCCTTTGATCAATATACCGGTCTGGGGCCTCACAACTACTATCTCCACCGTGAGACGAAGACCGGGCGTTGGCGCTACCTGACCTGGGACCTCGATGTGGGCTTCGCCGATCGCGCCTTCGGGCGAGTTCCGGTGATTGATGGTTGGCACGCGGCCTGGCCGGTCTTCAAGACTCCGAGACCTTTGCTGGAGCGAATAGAGGCCAACGAAGATCTCCTTGGCCTCTATCGTGAGCGTGCGAAGAAGTTGCTCGAGACTCACTTCCAGCCTGAGAAGCTCTCCGCGCGGTTAGATCGCCTCTACGAGCTGATTCGAAAAGACCTGGAGCGGGATCCCTACCCGATGCGTCGTGTTACCAATCCTTCTGATCGGTCCTACGATGATGTCGTTGCCTCGATGAAGGAATTCTTCAACAGGCGCTACGAGACCGCTCGGGAGCAGCTGGCGCGGCCTGGCAATAAGCCTCCCGCTCGAAAGGGCACTCGCGCTCCCCATGGACCTGACCGCGGAGGCCCTCGTCCGGGCAAAGCTTCCGCCGATGCGCCCAGCGAACTGGCCGCGCTCAGGCAGGAGGGAGGCACGATCCGGTTCACCTGGAAGGACAACTCCACCGGGGAGATGGCGTTCATCCTGCAGCGCTGCGAAGGGGTTGATTGTGTGAATTTCAGGAACTACAAGCCGTTTCATGGCGAGAACACAACCTCCTCGGCCAATATCAGAATTGAACCCGGGAAAATCCTCAGGTACCGCCTCTATGCGGTGAGGCCGACTCCGAAGGGACTCGTTGGTACCGGGGTTTCGAATATCGTGACGGTTCGAGCGGGTAAGTAGGGGGCCACCCTCTCCTTGCCCCCGCCCATGGACTCGCATAGGCTATTGGCTGGGTTCAACTAATT
>JAKUSY010000068.1 GCA_022451445.1 Planctomycetota bacterium | reverse complement strand
TCGAAACCACCTTTTTCGGCAGCAACTTCTCCGACCCTGGCGATGATGCCAGAGATCTCATGTCCGAGTACGAGCGGGTCCTCGGTTCCGACTGCGGCCTTACCGAAGTAGTAGGAAATATCCGAACCGCAGATGCCGGTGGCGTGTACCTTGACGAGAACCTCCTCAGGGCCAATTTCCGGAACCGGTTTCGCCTCATCGAGAGTCATCTGCTCCGGCTCGGAGAAGACCTGGGCTTTCATAATATCGGGGACGTCCATGACGTATTCTCCTTAACTGTTTTATTGCTGCCGCTGTTGAAGTGGTTTTGCGTTTCCACATGCCCTCTACAGGGGGCGGACCGACTATCCTAATACTCTCGGCACCCGGCATTCAAGGGCGCAAAAGGCCCGAGTTCGCCGATGGGAAAGAAAAGAGAGCCGTTCCTCTACGGGGAGGAACGGCTCTCTGGTTTCAGAGCTGGTAACGGATCAGCTGTCGACCTTCGCCAGCGTGGCGAGGACCATGCTGATGATCTGGTAGGGGTCGGCGTTGGAGGCCGGCCGCCTGTCCTCGAGGTAGCCCTTCCAGCCGTCGTTTACCGTACCGATGGGAATCCGGATCGAGGCGCCGCGGTCAAAGGGGCCGTAGCTGAACTGGTCGATCGACTGGGTCTCGTGAAGACCGGTCAGACGCTGTTCATTGTGGGCTCCGTAGACGGCGATGTGCTCGTCGTGCGTTTCCTTAAAGGCTTCGCAGATCGACGTGATGTAAGCCTCGCCGCCTTCCTCGCGAATCTTCGTGGTCGAGAAGTTACAGTGCATTCCGCTTCCGTTCCAGTCACCCTTGACCGGCTTCGGATGGAGCTCTGCTACGACGCCGTATTGCTCGGCGGTGCGGTAGAGCAGGTAGCGGGAGAAGACGGCGGCGTCTGCGGCAGCCTTGGCGCCCTTGCCGAAGATCTGGTACTCCCACTGGCCCAGCATGACCTCGGCGTTGATGCCGGTGACCTTGAGGCCGGCATCGAGGCAGAGATCGAGGTGCTCTTCGACGAGCTGGCGGAGGACCACGTTGCCGTGGCCGACGGCGCAGTAGTAGGGACCCTGGGGGCCGGGATAGCCCTCGGCGGGGAAGCCGGCGGGCCTGTCACCGTCCATGAAGACGTATTCCTGCTCAAGTCCGACCCAGAGGTCGTCATTGTCATCCCAGCCGCCCCGGGTGTTGGAGGGATGGAGGGAGCCGTCGGCATTCTTGACCTCGGTCATGACCAGGTAGGCGTTTCTCCTGCCCGGATCGGGGATGATGTTGACCGGATCGAGGAGACAATCGGACGAGCCGCCCTCGGCCTGCTCGGTCGAACTGCCGTCGAAAGCCCACTGGGGGCAATCCTCCAGTGTGGGCTCGCTGTCCTGCCAGATCACCCTGGTTTTACTGCGGAGGTTGGCGGTCGGCTGGTAGCCGTCGTGCCAGATGTATTCCAACTTGTAAGGAGTACTCATATTGTTTCCTTAAGAAAAAAAGAAGTAGAGAGACCCTGCAAATAAGGGAAGTTTCGAAAAGTTTCAGACGAAAAGAGCCCGGAATCTACCATTAGATATTTGCGTGCATCAAGACAGTTTCTGTCGACAAACAGGTCGGGATTTCGCGGGTTTTGGAAAGTTCCGCCTGCCGGAGAGGTCTTGTGGTTCAATGTCTTGCCCGGAATTTTTCTTGCACTCCTTCCGGGACTCAATAGACTCCCCGCTGCCGGTTTGCGAGTTCCTTCACAGGGATGGTTCCTCCACAGGAACGTTTCCTTGTAGGAAATGGGGAAGAGCGAATACTCAGCTTTTTCGTTTGTAACGAACCCTTGTCCTCTCCTTTGCGCGTCAGTTCGCACGGGAGGCAGGGAAGTTCGGGAGAATCTAACCGGTGTCTTTCTTCATTCGAGCCAACCATGACGAGCTTTCCGGGCGCTCCAGGCGCTTGCCGCGCTCGTTTTCATTTTCTGCCTTGTACCGGCTGACGGCGGTCATCGTTCTGGGAGCGGTGCTGGGCGCGGTTGCCGCGTCCTGCAGTGATCGCGACAGACGAATGGGTGAGCGTGAAGCGCTCGATTTCAGGCGAAACATCGTGCGCAATAACTACGGTAACCTCTCACCCGCCCAGCGTGTGAGGATCATGTATCATCCCGCGCGTACGAGGCGCGAGATTCGACTGACCCTCGATGACTATATGCGCAAGACAGCCCAGCTGCGCACCAGGGAGAAGGCCGAACGCTCCGGGCGCGCCGCCACCGGCAGTCAACGGAAGGCTCTGGGGATTGGAGAGGGGGACGTTGGGGGTGACCCGGCACGGGAAGGTTCCGGAGCCGGCGGAGCCGAGCCCGGTCCTCCTCCCGATGATTCTTCGCCTGACAAGGAGGGAGCGGATGGTTAGGGTAGGGCTCGAAGGTGGTCTCTATGGTGGTCCATACAACGTTGTCAAAAAGATATGTAATCCGAATTAACAGGATCAGGTAAGGAGTGAAGAAAAAATGGTTAAGATGAAAACCCCCGTCGCTGCGGCGGAGCTCCCAGCAAAGCAGGAAAATGGTCAGGAAATAGCGGTGCCAGAGAAAGAAATAACATCCGAAAGAGAACCCTCCCCCCCCAAGAGTTCGAAACGTAAAAGCCCAGCGAGGGGATCGGCAAAAAAGGACAGCAAGGAAAAGAAGGGCAAGGAGCAGGCGCTTGATTTCGCCCTCGATCAGATGAAGCGTAAATGCGGTGAGGGCTCCATCATGTTCCTTGGCGCCGACCACAAGGTCGATGTCGCCACGATCTCCACGGGCTCGCTCTCGCTGGATGTCGCCCTGGGAGTGGGCGGCGTACCGCGCGGGCGGATTGTCGAGATCTACGGCCCTGAGTCCTCGGGAAAGACCACGCTGACCCTCGAGATCATCGCCAATGCCCAGAGGGCGGGTGGATCGGCGGGGTTCATCGATGCAGAGCATGCTCTGGACCCGACCTATGCCCGCAAGCTGGGAGTGAATCTCGATACCCTGCTTGTCTCGCAGCCGGATTCGGGGGAGCAGGCCCTCGAGATTGCCGAGATGCTGGTGAACTCCAATGCCCTCTCTGTGATCGTTATCGACAGCGTAGCGGCTCTTGTACCCCGGGCTGAGCTCGAAGGCGATATGGGAGACCACCATGTGGGCCTCCAGGCCCGGCTGATGTCGCAGGCTCTGCGCAAGCTGACAGGCGCCGTGAGCAAGTCGAAGACCTGCCTGATCTTCATCAACCAGATCCGGGAAAAAATCGGGGTCATGTTCGGCAGCCCGGAGACGACCTCCGGCGGCCGGGCTCTCAAGTTCTACTCCTCGGTCCGGCTCGATATCCGCAGGATCGGGGCGATCAAGGATGGAGACCAGTTCCGCGGCAACCGCACGCGGGTCAAGGTGGTCAAGAACAAGGTGGGGGCTCCCTTCCGCCAGGCGGAGTTCGACATTATCTTCAACGAGGGTATTTCTTATATCGGTGACCTGCTCGACCTCGCTGTCGAGCATGAGATCGTCAATCGTTCCGGGGCCTGGTATTCTTTCGAGGATGTCCGAATTGGCCAGGGACGGGACCGGACAGTCCAGTTCCTCGATGATAATGAGAACGCCGATATCCTCAAGAGGATTGAGCAGCAGGTACGTGAGCAGCTCGAGCTTTGAGCTCAGCCTGCGCAAGCCGGGCAATCGATGAATTCCAGCGGAGCACGTGTGGTTGATGCTCCGCTGGCCTTTTATGGTACGGCAGCCCACAGATCGTTTCTCGTGGCCCTTTCAGACGTGTGCTAAACTCTCTAACTTTCCCACAAGTTGTTACCGCTGACAGCGTTCTGTCATTTATGCTATCCTGTCTGCGGATTGTCCGATATCGCCCGTAAAAACGGATGATTTTGCGCATGCTGATTTGCAACGCCAGGCGCTGGCGGACAGTCTATTAGGTAAGGGCTCGAGGTCTTTCACCGTAAGCCTTTCAGCGTTTTTTCCCGGTGTACCGGGGCTTTCCAGGCCGGCTCGAATGGGCCGCTTCAGGTCTTGAGCTTCCGGTTGAAAATCGAGGTGATTTGTCGCCCGGGCGTTTCCGACCCCCTATTCAAAACAACTCGTCGGCAAGGGCCCGTTTTCAAAGGCAATATTCAAACACAGGAACGGAAAGCTCGAATGCAGAAGACTGAAGATATTGTGAAGAAGGGCGACGGCGGTTACCGGGAGCCGTCCGGCGGTTTTGGCGATGACAGGCAGAGGGGAGCCATGCTGATCATCGCCCTGGGAGTTCTGACCCTGCTCGCCGTGCTGGGGGCATCCTTTGCCCAGTTGATGAGGTTGGAGCGCAAGGCAGCCAATAACTACGTCGATGCCCAGCGCATGGAGATGATGTCGAGCTCGGCGCTGGACATGATGATCGCCAGGTTCCACGAGGTCAGCAATCACTATTCGTGGTCCTTCTACAAGAATACCGACTGGCTGTTCCAACTGCCCAAAGAAGACGACCTCGCCCACGGGCGCGTAGGCCTGGAGGACCCGAGAGTCGGACGCTGGCGGGACTACCTCGACGTCGCAGGATATCGTTTCCAGTACAAGACCAAGGTCATCGATACCAACTCCCAGATCAATCTCAACGGTCGCCAGGACACCCTGGCGAGGATGCTCGACAACCTGGGGATCGTGATCGAGCGTAGTGCCCGGCTCAAGCGTGATGGTCGCAAGACGACAAACCCCTTCTATACGGGTCCGCGCAGAACCGGCCTTCGAATCACCGGCGAGAGCGTCATGCTCTTTCGTCAGCGTCTCGAGGGGCAGCGTTTTCAGTCCAAGAACCAGCTTCGCCAGCTCATCGGCGATGAAAACTTCGAGATAGTGAAGGATTTCGTGACCTGTCATTCGTGGCTCGATCCCTATACCTACAAGGCCGATGATGGCGATGACGAAGTCAGCGACCTGGCGCTGGGAATGACCAACAGCGGCGGCGGCGGCGGGAAGGGCGTCGGCGGCGGTGGGGCGCTGAGAATGCCGCCCGCTGTGGGCTCGCCCCGTCTCGGGCATGAACCGAGATACCCGATCAATATCAATACGGCGCCGGAAGAGGTCCTGATCGTCTGCTTCATGGGGCTGGCCGGCCGCAGGACCTTCCCCTATTCCCGGCTGGGAGTTGCCGGTGGCGTCGTTACTCCAGTTGACCAGGCTGCCGAGATCCTCGGTGAGCGGGTATTTGCCGACGAGGAGATTCGGGACGTCACACCGCGCCCCGTCTTCGTCTACACGCCGCGGATTGAATACAATGAGGCGCTCAAGATTGTTCAGCAGATCATCAGCAATCGAAAGAACGCCCGCAGGTTTTTCCGCACCTGGCGTTCCAACGATCCCGGCCAGCCCGGGTTCGAAGATTTTATCGACAGTCTGGACGTCAGCCATTTCCCGGGTTTCAACGCAGCGATCGTGGTTGATCCGGACCAGCCCAACAACCGGCTGATTCGCGGACATGTGATCGGAGGCGGAGCTACGCCCCTCGGCCGGCTCTGGGCGAAGGGTACAGCCCAGGGCGCGGAGAGGAACATCTTCCGCAAGCTCGGCCTCGCGGTGCATGAGAACAATGCCTGGTATTACGAGCTGGTCAAGGGTGTCGTCAAAGCGAACTTCAATCCCAACACCAGGATTTCACGCTACAATCCGAATCTCCCCGCCTACACGCCGGTAGACAAGTCAGACCTGGTGTGGGCCGACCCGGCTGGCGGCCAGGTCCCCCAGCTGAAGAAGGGCCATACGACCGAGTTCTGCTTTGGTCCCATGGGAACCTTCGAGGTGACCACTCTCGGGCAGATGATCGACAAGTCGCAATGGAGCGAGAGATCTACCCGTACGGTGGTCGCCAACCGCGCTGGAGCCGAAGAGGTCCCCGCCGATCTGCATCCCTTCCGGCGCAAGATCAGAACCGTCGTCAAGGTTTTCGAGGTGCTCAGGCATACTAACCAGTTCCATTTTGAGAAGACCTTCAATGTCGGCGCCCGCTCCAGCAAGAGCGATCGCAAGTTCATCCAGACCTGGCCGGAGCCGATGAACGCGCTCACGGAGCTGTACACACAGGGGACGCGGCGAGATGGGCGTGTAGAGCTTGCCGGGCTTCTCGATGCGCGCCGCCAGCAGAGTCCCTATTCGGCCAGGAGCCAGATGTTCGGCAGGGATCCGAGTATTCTCGCGGAGCATTCCTTCTCTGAGAGGGATCCGCAGAATGTGAGCCGGCTTCGCAGATCCCTCCAGGGCAGCGGTGTCAGCTTCTTCGGGGACGAGGTCAGCGATGCCCTCAAGGGGGTCTATGATCTCAACTACAGCCGCTACCAGAGGAAATACCGGGAGTTCTACCGCCTCAAGTATCTTCAGAACCTGAATGTGTTCCGGGGCAACCCGGCGGCGCAGTACACAGACCCCATCGTCGGGAAGGAAGAGATCGGTACGGATCTCTTTCCCGATGGATTCAACTCCAGCCTCTTCAGGCAGCAGCATCTCGGCAACAGGCTGCTTGTCCTGCCGGCGCGCCAGCGCATCGGGGATGTCGGACTCGGGGGCGGCAATATCCGTATAGGATCGTCCGGGGTCGGCAGCAGGGGACAGAACCAGCTTGGAAACGTTCCCTACTATCGGGGAGGAATCGCGTTCTGGGTGAAGTTCGAATTCGACGGAGATGACCCGGTCTTCAGCGGGCTGCTTGGCTGTACGCAGGTTGTCAGGGAGGTCCTCCCCGCATCACAGGAGTTCAGCGGTTCTGAAGGAAGCCAGTTCTTCCTCTTCAAGAACACTCGCGGACAGCTGCGTATCGTGCGGATGTATTACCACCAGGCCTTCCCCGAGGCGGGAGGAGTGGGAGGCGCCGCGGGGAGTGTCAAGCTCTTCCCCGATCCCGGTGGCGATGCCGATGGGGTGCCGAACCAGGGCGAGAACCCGATCCTCGAGCATCTAGATCAACAGAAGATCATTTCACGCGCGGACATCGTCGCCGACATCAAGCATTTCAAAGCCCACGAGTGGCATCACATAGCGATGGACTGGGATGACGCCAACCCGGTCTTCCCCATCCGCCTCTATGTGGATTTCAAGGAGGTGACCACGGGAGGCACTCCGAGGCGGGCCCAGCAGGTTGTCGATGGTACGGCTAATTCATGGGTTCGTCTGAATCATCGCCAGCCGATTGACGGGCTGATGGTCGGCGGGATTGTTCGCGCGCAGGGCGTTCAGGATGCCGGCGTGTTCAAATGGTTCACCAACAGCGCCAAGACCGGCGGGGGCGGGGGGGGCGTTACGACGGTCATGCCGACGGTCAAGCGCATCCTGGCCAACGCGACGATCGATGAAATGATCATCTACCAGGGAACCTTCCCGCAGGTGAAGCGCCACTACGGCGGCAATGCCGGGGCCGGTTATTTCACCCAGCGCACAGGTGAATACGCCAACCTCTTCGAGGTTCCCTTGCCATCGGGAGTGGACAGCGTCGCCCTGCGCTCCTTTGATTGGACCTCCTATTATCCGACAACCTACACGGACTCTCTTCCGAACTCGAACGCGGTCCAGCTGGTGAATACTCCGATCGAATGCGAGGTCTTTTTCCGCACACCCACCGCTCTGCCGCCTCGGCTTCGTGAGCCCTGGAGGACCCCGAATATTCGCAGCCTCGTAGCCGGCCGCAGGGTCCACAAGCAGGAAACGGGTCTGAAGGGCCAGAGCGCCGAGTTCGTATACAAATTCTTCATGAAGGGCTCCAAGTCTCTTTCCGGCAATACAGCCGGCGGTGTCGTGCAGACCCCGGTTCTCGATGACGTTACACTTTCCTATTATTTGCCGAATCCGAAAATCCTTCTGCAAGAGGACGTAGATTGATGAAGCCCGTGAGATTGTTTCTTCCCGCCCTGGCCGGCGTCGCGCTTGCCGGTCTTTCCTGCTCCCGGGGATTCACCCAGGATGACCCCAACGCGGATATTGAATACAAGCCCTATCTGGAGCTCGTCAGCTCTCAGTACATCCCCGCCCCCAAGGGCGGAAAGCAGACCCTGAAGCTCAAGCTGGATTTCTCTTCCGATCTTCCGCTCGGCACCAGGATTCAGATGGACCTGGTCCACAATGGGCTGCCGCTTCTCGGTGAGACCATCTCCTACGTCTTCAAGACCGCCAAGCGAAAGGGCATCATCCACGAATGGATGCCGAAGAAGGCCCTGGGCGCCGATAATTATTACCTGCGGGTCCAGATTGATCTGCTCGACCAGACGGCCAAGGTCAGCAAGGAGTTTTCCGGAAAGAAGACGATCTTCCCGCCCAGGGCGAACCCCCTGGTCTGGCTCTACGGCCAGGATAAATACGCCATCAAGGTGGGGACCGAGGAGGAACGCAAGGCGCAAGAGGACATCATGTGTACGTTCTACGCTGGCTTCATCAATGAGCTCGTCAGCAACTGGAATGATTTCAAGGGCACCCTCGATGGGGTAAGGGAAGGTAAGAAGTATTCCAACTCCGGCGTGGTCGACCGCAAGGGGCTCGAGGCCTATATCAGGAAATGGCGTAGGCAGCAGGGCACGACCCAGAAGGCGATCCTCGTTGATTTTCCGACCAACAGGCCGGCTGTTCACTCGAAGACCCTCACAGCTCATGCGAATCTTCTCCGTCGCGGACGAAAGGTCTCCAAGCGCTCCGTGAGCCATCAGCGGGCAGTTGAGAAGGAGCTCAGGCTCCAGGCGATCAATCCCCGTCTGGACACCAAGAACAAGGCTGATGCGGTCCTGCGTTTCTTTGATGCGGGCTTCCGCTTCAAGGTTTCCAAGGAGGGCCTCAACCGGACGATGGACAATATCTACCGCCTTGTCTGTCCCGAGCCCGAGGAGGAGTCCGGGGAAGCTCCAGCCGAGACAGGAGAAAAGACCGGAGGCGATGCCGAGGCGGGAGAAGGGCGCTAGCCCGGAGAGCTGCCGTTGCCAGGATCCCTCCTGGCCGGGCGCTCAATTGCCCATCGTCAGTCCAATGTCGCTCCTGGAGTGCAGGCCTTCAAACGAGATGGACCCGAGGGCTTCGTAGGCCTTCGCCCGCGCCGCGTCCCGGTCCTCTCCGAGCGCTGTGATTCCCAGGACCCGGCCACCGGCGGTCAGGATCTCGCCGGAGTCACCGAGGCGGGTTCCAGCGTGATAGACCCAGAGGCCGGTTTCCTGCGCATCGCCGTTCGTCGGCTCGAGTCCTTCGATGGGAATTCCCTGCTCGTAGGAGCCGGGGTAGCCTTCCGAGGCGGCCACGATGCAGACGGCATCTCTCTCATCCCACTCCAGCACCAGGTTCTCGAGGCCGCCGGGCACGCTGGCGGCCTCGAAGACGGCGAGGGGGTCGGTCTTCAGGCGTGAGAGGATCGACTGGGTCTCGGGATCGCCGAAGCGGGCATTGTACTCGAGCACCATGGGCCCCTCCTCGGTAAGCATGATCCCGGCATAGAGTACGCCCTTGAAGGGCAGCTTCTCCTGCGCGAGACCTTCCACTGTCCTGCGGATGACCCGGTCGAGGATGTCCTGGACGAGGGGGTCGCCGAGGGAGTAGTAGGGGGAGTAGGAGCCCATGCCCCCGGTATTGGGGCCCTCGTTGCCATCGAAGGCGGGCTTGTAGTCCTGGGCGGTTTCAAGCGGCAGGTAGTTGGTTCCATCCGTCAGCGCCATGATCGAGATCTCGCTGCCGCTCAGGCAGTCTTCGATGAGGACCCGCGCTCCCGCCTCGCAAAAGCTGCGCGCCACCATGATGTCCTTCACCGCCTCGGTCGCGGTGGCCCGGTCGTGGGCGACGATGACGCCCTTGCCGGCCGCCAGGCCGTCGGCCTTGACGACCATCGGCAGGGGGCGCTCGTTCACGTGGGCGAGCGCCGACTCGCTGTCATCGAATACCTCGAAGGCGGCTGTGGGGATCCCGTGCCGACAGAGAAATTCTTTGCAGAAGATCTTGCTGCCCTCGAGCTGGGCTCCTCCTCTTCCCGGCCCGAAGATTTTCAGTTCCTCGCTCTCGAAGAGATCGACTATTCCGGCGACGAGCGGCGCTTCCGGTCCAACGATGGTGAGGTCGATCGATTTTTCACGGGCGAACTCCAGCAGCTTCGCGATGTCTTCGCCGCCGATATCGACGCATTGGGCTTCCGTGGAGATCCCGGCATTGCCAGGGGCGCAGTAGATCTCCGGTCCTGAAGGCGACCGCGCGATGGCGGAAACGATCGTATGCTCGCGGCCGCCGGAGCCGACGACAAGCACGCTCTTTTTCTCATTCATTTTCCACCCCCGGTTCTCTCAATTCGTTTCCTCCTTGCCCTGGCGGTAGCGCCGCGCGCGGGTTTCGCCGATTTCATGACCCTATGTAACCGAGCCGCCAGATTCTAACCAGTTACTCTTCCCCCACCACGAGAAAAGCGCCAGCAGGCAGAGCGCCGACGCGGG
>JAKUSY010000679.1 GCA_022451445.1 Planctomycetota bacterium | reverse complement strand
CCGGCTCGCAGTTGCCGGGCAATTTTTCGAACAACAAGGCCTCCACCCCGGCCTTTAATCCTGGATGTTCAATTCCGGATACAAGGTCGCTGGCGAAGGCGTAGACCAGAAGCACGCGAGCGGCTTCTTTGCTGACGCCTCTGGACCTGAGATAAAACAGGCCATCTTCGTTCAGCTGCCCGACAGTCGCCCCGTGTGTGCATTTGACGTCATCGGCGTAGATTTCCAGCTCCGGCTTGGTGTCCATCACGGCCTTCGGGGAAAGCAGAAGACTCTGATTCGTCTGTATCGCATGGGTTTTCTGGGCATCCTGGGCTACATAAATCTTTCCGTTGAAGACCCCGTGTGATTCGTCATCAAGCACGGCCTTGTACAACTCCCGGCTATTGCAGTTCGCCCGGGCATGGTGGATGCGGGTGTGGTTATCGATATGTTGTTTCCCGCGTCCGATGACCAACCCGTTGAGGTTGCACTCGATGCCTTCACCGCCAAGCAGCGTCACCACATCATTTCGAACCATGCCGCCGGAAAGACAGAAAGAGTTGGAGGAGAAGGCGCTGTCGTCAGCTTGCCGGACGCCCAGGTTAGAGATGTGAAAAGAGGCGTCTCCCTCGCGAACCAGCCTGTGATGAAGGACCCTGGCCCCCTTTTCAACCTGGAATTCCGTGACCGGATTGGAAAGGTAGACGAAATCATCGGGGCCGCAGTAGTCCTCGATTAGGCAAAGACTGGCGCCTTCTTCCACGTGAATGATGTTGCGCGGATGGGACATGAAGGGCCCATCCTGGCGGCTGGTCAGGTAGATCAGGTAGAGGGGGCTGCGGAGCTCGGCTCCTCTCCTGATCCGGACATAGGAGCCGCAGGAGAAGAGGGCCGTGTTCAGCTCAGCGAAGATCTCGAAGTCAAAGCCGGGTTCCCGGCTGAAAAAGGCCTCTAATTCCTCCTGCCTCTCCAGGAGAGCATCGGAAAGGCTATGGACCTCGATACCCGCCGAAGGACCAGGCAGGCTTGAGAGCTCCTCTCGGAAGACGCCGTTCACAAAAACCATCTGCGAGCAATCGAGATCCGCGACCTGGGCTTCCCGCAGATCGACAGGTGTCAATTCACCGTCATCGGGCGAGCCCATCTCAAAGGCCTGTTTTGCAAGCCCTCCAAGGTGGGTGTATTTCCATTTCTCATCGCGTGGCCCGGGTATACCAACACTGCGAAACCTCTCCTTGGCGGCTTTCCGGAACGGGACGAGCCATGAGGCTCCATTCGGCGCCGAAGCCCCCTCATAGGCTTCCAGGAAGGCCTCGGCCCCCTCGGCTCTCTGTTCAATCATCGCTGCTTCACCATCTGCCATCATTTACGCCGCATGGGGCCGCTTTCAGCTGGCCGACTTTACGGCCTCCTCTTCAATCCAGGCATAGCCCTTCTCCTCCAGCTCGAGAGCCAGCTCCTTCCCGCCTGACCTCATGATTTTCCCGTCGTGCAGGACATGGACATGATCAGGGACTATGTACTCGAGAAGCCGTTGGTAATGCGTAATGACGATAAAGCTCCTCTCGGGATTTCGCATCGAATTCACTCCATCGGCCACTGCCTTCAGGGCATCGATGTCCAGCCCGGAATCCGTCTCATCGAGGATCGCGAGCGAGGGCTCGAGGACGGCCATCTGGAAGATCTCGTTGCGTTTTTTCTCCCCGCCTGAAAAGCCCTCGTTGACGGGGCGGTCGAGAAGAGCTTCGTCCATCCGAACCAGGGCCGCCTTCTCTTTCGAAAGAGAGATGAAATCGAAGGCATCGAGCTCTTCCTCTCCCCGGCTCTTGCGGATTGAGTTCAGGGCTGTTCGAAGAAAGTAGTTGTTTCCAACTCCCGGGATCTCAACAGGATATTGGAATGCCAGGAAAACGCCCTCGCAGGCCCGCTCTTCGGGATCCAGCTCCAGCAGATCCTTGCCTTTGTAGGTGAC
>JAKUSY010000678.1 GCA_022451445.1 Planctomycetota bacterium | reverse complement strand
CGGGGCAGTACACGAACCTTGCCGGCAAGCCCGCCCACAAGAAGACAGTCGCCCGCCTGAAGGCCAAGCTCAAGGCCAAGCTCGAGGCCGTTCGCGCTAACGACCTGGGCCTCAAGTACTGAGAGTCTACTTCGCCGGACGGCTCCTGCCATCGGCGAGAATCTTTTCGAGCCGCGCTACCAGCCTCGAGGCTATAGCCGGTTTTTCCGCGTAGAGGTTCTTCCGTTCCCGCCGGTCCGCTTCAAGATTGAAGAGCAGGTACCGCGGCACCTTCGTATTGGCCAGCTTCTTTTCGACGACCTTGTTGCGGGCGGTTTTCTTGTCGTAGCGGTGCAGCTTCCATTCGCCGACTCGAAGGGCGTAGGTGCCGTTGTTGCCGTTGTTCTGCTGAACGAGGTGGTCGCGGCCGCGGGCGCCCTTTTTCCCAAGCAGCGCGCCAAGGACATCGAGGCTGTCGAGACAGGCCCCGGCCGGAAGCGGCTGGCCGCTGAGGGTCGCGAGGCTGGCTGAAAGGTCAATCGTGCAGACCATCTCATCGCTGAGCCCGGGCTGGATCCTTCCTTTCCAGCGGGTGATGAAGGGTGTGCGGGTGCCGCCTTCGTAGACGCTGTACTTGCCGCCGGCGTAGGGGCCGGCCGCGCGGTGCCGGCCGTTTTTCTCGACGGCGCCGTCCTTGTAGCCGTCGTCGAGGACAGGGCCGTTGTCCGAACAGAAGATCACAAGGGTCTTTTCAGCCAGCTTGAGCCGGTCAAGGGCCTTCATGAGCTCGCCGCCGCACCAGTCCAGCTGCACGATCGCGTCTCCCCTGTAGCCGAGCTTCGTTTTTCCCTGGAAGCGCTCGTGCGGCATACGGGGGACGTGGATGTCGTGCGAAGAAAAGAACAGGAAGAATGGCCTGTTCTTGTTCTTCTCCATGAACTCGACCGATTTCTCAACCCACTTATCGGCGAGGTCTTCGTCGCGGAAGCGCGCCTTGTGGCCCCCGGTGTAGAATCCGATCCTGCTGATGCCGTTGTGGATGGTCGAGTTGTGGCCGTGGGACCAGTCCATCTTCAGCTTGTCGCGATGGGTCTTGCCGGTGGGATGGTCGGGGCTGGGCTTTTTCTTTCCGACCCAGAGGGGGTCTTTCGGATCAAGGTTCGGCACCCTGTGATCGTGGACGTAAACCTGTGGTACCCGGTCATTGGTGGTCGGCAGGAGGAAGCAGGTGTCGAAGCCGATCTCGAGCGGTCCCGGTTTCAGGTCGCCGTTCCAGTCCGGGCCGCCTGCGCCGCCGAGCCCCAGGTGCCATTTACCGATGACGGCCGTCTCGTAGTCGGCGCGCTGCAGGATCGAGGCGACGGTTTCGGTCCCCGGCTTGATGACCGCGGGCGCGCTGGGAGGAGCGATCCCCGTACCCTTGCGGCGGAAGGCGTAGGTGCCGGTCAGCAGGGAGAAGCGCGTCGGCGTGCAGGTGGAGGCTGAGCAATAGCCGCTGGTGAAGCGCAGGCCTTCACGGGCGAGTTGGTCAATGTTGGGAGTGGATAATTCGGTGGCTCCGTAGCAGGAGACATCGCCGTAGCCGAGGTCATCCCCCATGATAACGAGGATATTCGGACGGGTTTCAGCTCCCTGCAGGAGGTAGGAGGGAAGCAGGAAAATCGCCGCAACGAACAGTCTTGTCTTCATGGTTTTCCCTTGGGTTGACGGGGTCGTTTATCGATGATTGTCGAAGCCTTTAGAAGTTCAGCATTTTACCAGTAAAGAAGGAGCCAGTCGATGGCAGCGAGGATTGCGGTATTGAAGATTTCCCGGTGGCTGTCGGTAGTTTTGCTTTTCTTCCTGGCGGCTCCAGCCGGGTCCTTCGCGTCCGAGAAGATGAACGTCCTCTTTCTCATCTATGACGATCTCAACTGCGACCTGGGCTCCTACGGCCATCCACAGGTCAGGTCTCCCAATATCGACCGTCTCGCCGA
>JAKUSY010000677.1 GCA_022451445.1 Planctomycetota bacterium | reverse complement strand
ATCGATCTTCGGCGTCTTCACCCACTCGTAGGCCTCCGGGTAGCATCTGACGGTACGGTGCGACTGGTCGTCGGTGTAGATAAACAGGATGTTGGGCCTGTCGGCAGCCAGGGCGCAACAGGACAGCAGCACAAGGGCGACAATTCGAACCGAATGCATCAACAGGTCCTCCGGGATTCCTGTCTTTCGTTGTACCTGAGATGCTTACCCCTGGCGAAGTTAATAATGAAATGACCCCATCAACCCTGGACACTATAATGTGAACCGATCTCTCGTTAGAATTGAGAGAATTGCAGATGGGATTTTACAAGACTCTCTTCATCCTCGGCCTTCATCTCGCCCCGGCTGGCCTCGCACAGGCCGATGATTTTCCCCAATGGCGCGGGACAGATCGATCCGGCGTTATCAGGGACTCTGTGCCGATCGCTGAATCCTGGGCAAGCAAGGGGCCCCGCGTTTCCTGGGAAAGCGAAACCTTTCCCCAGAAATGCGGCTATGGAAGCCCCGTGATCGCCGGCGAGCAGGTATTTCTCTACATCAACTGGAGATCAGAGATAAAGATACCCCATCGGCGTATCAGCAAGGACGTCCTCAGGAGGCTCAACTGGTTTGACCAGGAGATGATGCCCCCCGACCTGCTTGCAGCAATGGAAAAGGCCAGGGTGGAGCTCCCCCCGAAGCTTCTTGGCCGGGCTCTCGAAGACAGGATCGATTCCTGGCTCGAAAAAAATCTCAGCGAGAAAAACCGGGGCTGGAAGAATGCTGTCTCCCGCCGCCTGAAAGACGGCCCTGCTGCCACCCCCCTGGCAATCCTGAAAAAATTCACCGCCGTTCAGGATCACCAATTTCCCAGCGAAAAAAGCCTCGAAGACTGGTTCAAGAAAAACGGGATCCCGGAAAAACTACGGCAGCGGGCCCGGCGGTCTATTCCTGTAACACTCGATGCGGCACGAGACGTCCTCTTATGCATCAACCTCGAGGACGGCAAGACAGCCTGGAAATACAGCGCCGAGGGAAAACTCGAAGAGAGAACCGGGTCGAGTACCCCATGCGTTCACCAGGGCAAGGTCTATTTCCTGGGAACGACCCACGCACATTGCGTCGATCGCAACAACGGCAACCGGCTTTGGAAAACCGAGTTGCCGAAGGGAGGAGGCCCCTCCTCCTTCGTCGTTACCGGTGACAAGGCGATTGTCCTCGCAAGGCACCTGACGGCATTCCAGAAGGAAACGGGTGAACTCCTCTGGGAACAGCCACAGGTGCGCGGCAGAGATTCCTCTCCTGCCACCTGGAAGCACGGAGAAAAAACTTACGTCCTGGTCAATGGCGATGGAAAGCGTTTCACCTGTGTCGATGTACAGACCGGCAAGATCGCCTGGACAACCAGTGGCGGTGGAGCATCGAGCCCCGTCATCTCCGGAGATATCGCCGTCCTGCACACCAACGATGACAAGCTGGGACTGGTCGCCTACCAGCTCAGCCCGACGGAAGCCAGGCCGCTCTGGAATATAGCGCGCAAGAGCCGAGGGGCCGCCTCTCCGATCGTGACCCGGGACACGGTCTACCTGCTCGGAGGAGATGAGGCGCTCTGCGTAGCGCTTCGTGATGGCACGATTCACTGGCGGCACTCGAAAAAAGTCGAGATCACATCCCCCATCCTCGCAGATGGGAAGATCATCAGTATCGCCAGCGGAGGCAGGCAGCTGTGGACGCTCCGGGCGAGCAGCGGGGCTTTCGAGGAGCTCTCCAGCTCCCGCCTGGCAGGCACGCGATGCTCTTCTCCAGCCATGGCCGATGGACGCCTGGTGCTCCGGTTAGCCGACCGCCTGGCGAGCTTCGACCTTCGCAGCTCGGACGGCAGCTGACTGTGTAGCGGTCCTGATTCAAAACAAGACCCCCTAGGCGGGCTCCTCGGGATCCTTGCAAAGGATGGCTGAGCAATGTGCTGACAACACCAGATCAAC
>JAKUSY010000676.1 GCA_022451445.1 Planctomycetota bacterium | reverse complement strand
CCGGGGCCGCCCTGGATGTCTTCGAGGAGGAGCCTCCATCGGACCGGGCCCTGGTGGACCATCCCGCTGTCGTGGCGACCCCTCACCTCGGAGCCTCGACGCGTGAGGCCCAGGTGAACGTGGCCCTTTCAGCGGCGCAGCTCGTCGTTGACTATCTGCAGCATGGAAGGCTTCACAGCCCGGTCAATACGGTTTTTCTCGAGCCCGACATGCGCGAGCGTCTCGAGCCCTATGGTGCGCTGGGACGTCGGCTGGGCCGCCTCCAGGCCCAGTTCCTCGAGGGCAATCCCGAGCGGATTATCGTCAAGTACTTCGGCGACATATTCGACGAGCCTCAGAGCCGTAATTTCGTCACTGCCGGGGTGCTGGCCGGCTTCCTGGGTGAGGGCTGCACACAGCCGGTGAACCAGGTGAACGCCAGGGCGCTCGCCCGGGAGCAGGGACTCGCTGTCGAAGAGGTCAGTGAGGGCCGCAGCCGCTACTTTGCCAATATGATTCGCGTCGAGCTGGCAGATGGATCCGGAGAGAGGAACCTTGGCGGCTCGATACGTGGCCGCAAGGGCATCCGCCTGGTATCGCTGGACAACTATCATTTCGATGCCGTGCTCGAGGGGCAGCTGGTGATCGCCGCGAACGAGGATCGGCCCGGCATGATCGGTACGATCGGGCAGGTGCTCGCATCCCACGAGATGAACATATCTTCCATGTCGCTGGGGCGCGACCGCAGTGGCGGCACGGCGCTCTCGGTCATCAATCTCGATGCTCCCGATACGCAGAAGTTCGCGGCCGTAGCAGAAGATCTCAAGCAGAAGCAGGGGATCCTCTGGGCTCGTTGCCTGCAGGCCGACTGAGGCAAAAAAAAGGGGCTCAAACCTGCAAACGGAATGAGCCCGTGGAACGTGGGTTGGGGGTAGTTTTGATGGCGCTGCGCTGAGCCTCACCGGAATTCCGGGGGCGTGCACGGTGTCAATCCTGCCGCTTCCTCGATGCGGCCGGCGACCG
Organism: Planctomycetota bacterium; assembly: GCA_022451445.1. Classification (GTDB taxonomy): domain Bacteria; phylum Planctomycetota; class UBA8108; order UBA8108; family UBA8108; genus UBA8108. The sequence continues at coordinate 967 of JAKUSY010000676.1, read as the reverse complement.
AATTTCTCGCGCCATTAAAGAGTAGGACAGGAATCCGAAATCGTCAAATCGACCTGCCCGAAGGAACTTCCAGGAGACCGCTTGCCGCCTATAGCTTATTAAGCTGAAAGAGGTTACAGTAAAAACATGGGTCTTCCGGATTATGTAATCGCTTGTTCCGTATATGCTGTGGCTGGGATCTGTACAGCAGCGGCTTTTCATTCTTCACGGACGATCAGGGAGAATCCCTGGTGCCAGGTCTCAGCGTTGCTGTTGAGCTTCGCAATGGCTCTTCCAGCTCTCGCGGTGAGCGGCAGGGAGAGCTTTGCCGAGTTTCATCTCGGCTTCCAGGGGTTTTTATTCCTGGGTACCTCGCTCTGTCATGTCCCCGTGTGGATCTACATAATTCTTTTTCACAGCGGCAGGTTGGTGGCTTCCTTCAACAAGCGCCGGGTTGTCGAAACGGCCGAAAAGGAGCTCACGCCCGTCGAGGAGTGGAAGCTGGTGGAGGAGCACCTGCGGCATCTTGCAGAGAAGCCTCTCAATGCCCGCCGCAGGGAGGCGCTGGCGGATTCCTACCTCCGGCTGGGGGCGCTCGATTCGGCCATCTCCGAGTACCGCAAGGCCGCCGACAGCCTCGATTCGGGGCCGGAGCAGGCGCGGTTGATGTACAGGGCCATCTATATCTGCGTGGAGCGCCGGATGTCGGTGAAGAACGCCCTGCCGCTCCTCAGGCGCCTGGTGCGCCTCTATCCCAGGAGCTACTACGCGGCCTACGCCAGGCGTATCCTGAACCGCTACGAGGCCTACGAGTCGGCCGGCCTGCTGAACTCCGGAAACGCCGGCTGGTGGGATGGCGAGAGTGAGCCCCAGGCCTGATTCAGCCGCGGGGGTGAAACTCCTTGTGGAGCTTCTTCAGCTCGGATTTTTCAATGTGGGTGTAGATCTCGGTTGTCTCCACGTTCACGTGGCCGAGGATCTCCTGGAT
>JAKUSY010000675.1 GCA_022451445.1 Planctomycetota bacterium | reverse complement strand
GAAGAGGTTGCCGCCGCCGAGCCGGCAGAGGGAAAGGGCGTGCCCTCCAGGGTGCCCAAGGCAGGGACGATTCTTGATATCGCCGGCCTGGAAAAGGGCTATTGCTTTGTTCTTGATTGCGTCAGCGGAGAGCTCGCCCTCGAACTCGTCCGCCGTACGAAGCTACAGGTCGTCGCCGTATGCCCGGATGCCACCAGCGCCGTGAGGGTACGGAAGACGCTCGATTCGGCCGGCGTCTATGGCCGCGCGGTGGCGCACGTGGGTACGCTCGGAGAGCTGGGCTACGCCGACTACCTGGCGAACCTCGTCGCATTCGAGGGGGTGCTCTACGGCAGGAGCCCGACGAAGGAGCTGGCCGCCGTCAAGCGGTTGCTCAAGCCCGGGGGCGGGATCGCCATCCTGGGGGCGGATTATAACCTGGGGCGCAGCGTCAATGGAATCGTCAACAGGTTCTACTCCTCCGCCGGCCGCCGCTGGAATCGCCTGGATAGAAGTACCGGGGCGTGGGGGACGCTTCGCGTCCCGGCCCTGAAGGGGGCCGGGGAGTGGACCCATATGTACGGCGACTCGGGAAATACGATCTGCAGCGGGGATGAGCTCGTCAAGGGGCCGTTCGACCTGCAGTGGTTCGGCCGGCCCGGGCCGCGCAACCTGGTGGACAGGCACCACCGGACCGTGGCGCCGCTGGTGAAGGACGGGCGCATGTTCCTCTCCGGCGATGACAGGATCATCGCCGCGGATTCCTACAACGGCACCCCCCTGTGGGATGAGGTGATCACGGGGACCCGGCGAATCGGCGCGGTCAGGGACAGCGGTAATATGGTGGTTTCACAGGAGGCTCTCTACGTCGCCGCCGGCGCGGAGTGTCTCGCTCTCGGGCTCGATACGGGCAAGCGGCTGCGAAGCTACCCGGTCCCGCCCGCGCCGGATGGGAAGGTGCGCCACTGGGCGTACATCTGCAGCTCGGCCGGGAAGCTGATCGGCTCCTCGGCTCGTCCGGGGTCCCTGCGCACCGAGGTGGGCCGCGAGGCGATTGTGGATGTTTACGATGATGCCAAGCGCATCGTCTGCAGCGGAGCGCTCTTCTGCCTGGAGGCGGATTCCGGCAAGCGTTCCTGGGACTACCGTCCCCGCCGCGGCGCGATCATCAACACGACCCTGGCCGTTTCCTCCGGCCGGGCCTGGTTCATAGAGAGCGCCAACCCCGCCACCCTCGAGGGCCCTGTCGATCGCTACACCCTCGATAAGCTGCTCACGGGCGGAGCGGAGCTCGTCTGCCTGGACATCGACGATGGAAAGGTCCGCTGGCGAAGGAGCCTGGCCGAGCTGAAGGCGAGGCATTGCCTGTTCCTGAGTTCGGCTAAGGGGACCGTGGTGCTCTCGGGATCACGCAACGAGGGAAACACGGTGCGCTACGATCTCGCGGCCTTCAACGCGGCCGATGGAAAGCGGCTCTGGTCGCGCAGCCAGGATGCCGGGGACAAGACGGGCGGCACTCACGGCGAGCAGGACCATCGCCATGCCGTGATCGGCAATGTGCTCTACGCGGAGCCTTTTGCCTACGAGCTTCGCAGCGGGAAACCCTTGAGTGGCTGGAAGTGGAACAAGGGCAAGCGTGGGGGCTGCGGGAACGTCTCAGCTTCTCTCTCGAACCTCTTTTTCAGAGATGGGTCGGCTTCCTTCTTCGACCTCTCGCGCGGGGTACACGACAAGGTGACGAATATCAGCAGGCCGGGCTGCTGGATCAACATGATTCCAGCCGGGGGACTCCTGCTCATTCCCGAGGGCAGCTCCGGCTGCACCTGCGATTACGCGGTCCAGGGCTCGATGGCCTTTGTGCCTTCGCGCTGACAGTCGACCTGCCCGGGGCAGCTTGACAGGCAGTGTATGATCAGCCCTTTCAGGGTATGCTCTGACGGGAAAGGTTGGTCGTGTGGACAGGATTCGAGTCTATGGCAGGTAATACACAGCTTCTTT
>JAKUSY010000674.1 GCA_022451445.1 Planctomycetota bacterium | reverse complement strand
CGCGGTCTCCGGCCCCGGGGGAGCTGTAGTCCTCGCCGCCCCCCCCGACAGCGACTACCTCAGCTGCTTAGCCGCCGATTCCGGAAAGTTGCTGTGGGAAAGAAGCTTTCCGGCGACGGGAAACCAGCTCCTGGCCGCGGACAAGGAAAAGCTCTACATCGCCGCAGCGAGCGCGGCGGCTCTCTCGCTCGCCGGAGGCGAAGACGTCTGGCGGCTCGAGCCAACCACGGCGGCCGGCGGCATGGGCTGCCTGGTCGGCCCCCACATCTACCTTCCTCGAACCCGCAATACGATCCTCAAGATTGACCGTGAAAGCGGCAAGGTCATCAAGAAGCTGCGTTTCAGAGATGAGCGGGTCCCGGACAACAACAAGACCAGTCTCTTCGCTCTCGATGACCAGCTGCTGAGCGTCTCCTCCTGGGGAATCGCGGCGCTCCTCTCCCAGCAGGAATCCTGGGATCGCATCGCCGCCAAGCCGGGCGGAAAACGCTTCGAGCACGCCCGCATGCTCGAGTCCGAGGGCCGGTACGCCGAGGCCCTGGACATTTACTACGAGCTCCTCGAGAGCGCCCAGAGCAGGTCCTTTCAGGATTTCGTAAAGGCGGAGATCATCTCCACGGTCAAGCGGGTCTGCCAGGAGCAGGAAGATCCGCGTCACATCGAGAGAATGCTCACCTACGGCAGAACCGGCCGCAAGACCCCCCTGATCAAAAAACGCCGGGACTACCTCGACTGGCGCCTCAGGGAAGCCGGTCTTCTCCTGAAAAAATCTCCCGCCAGGGCAGCGAGGGCCTATGCCGCGCTGCTGCCCGAGGATGGAAAATTCGCGACATCAGCCCAGGGCAACCTGGTGGATGTCCGGCTCTATGCGGCTTATGTTCTGCGCCGGTTACGCTACGGCGACAAGGTCGCCGCGGAGGACCCCGCTCCCTCCGAGAGGGAGGAGCTGGAGCGGCTCCTCAACGAGCTGCTCGCCGGGGAAGATGCCCGGTACAGGGAGTCACTCTCGGGAGAGCCCGGGCCGCGGGCGCTTCAGAAGACAGCCATCTTCGGAGCCCACACTCCCAGCGCCGCGGAGGCGGAGGCGCGCCTTGTGGCTATCGAGCTCGCCGCGGGGCATCCGCAGAATGCCCGCAGCCATCTGCTCATGCTCTGTGAGGACTACCCCGTACTCGCGAAGCTGCCCGAGATAACGAGGCTCCTTGAACGCACCGCCCCGGAAGTCCCCGGCGGCAAGGGCCTGCGCGGAATCCTGAAGCCCGCCGAAGGAGGCGCCTGGAGGCAGGCCTACTGGCTTGGAGAAGACCACGGAAGCCTGGTCGCCGCGGCCCCGGGAACAGACCCCTTTCCCGTAACCTTCTCGCTGAAAAACAACAAGCTCCTGGGCACCGACAGCAACGGCAATACCGTATTGGAACGAAGCCTGCCGGGCTTCCCCGTGCTCGAAACCATCAAGACCCGTCTGCAGAGTCATGTCGAGGAGCCCGCCGTAGCCCATATCGCCGGGGACCGTATGGTCCTCTTCACCGCCGGAGGCTGCTACGCTTTCGAGCTGCCGGCGGGACGCAGTCCGGCTCCCGGCGGCGCGGCTCCCGAGGCTGCCGCCGAACCGGATTTCAACGCCACCGGGTTCAAGCTCGCGTGGGTCCAGAACTATCCGCACGCCCTCGGAAAGTACACGCAGAAGCGGGCCATCTTCGGCTCCATCCGTACATCAGGAACCCGCAATCTCTTCCCGAAGGCCCATTTCTCGCACGAGGGCGACGTGGTGGTCCTGCTGCCCACCGGCCAGCTGCTCTGCATCGACCGCCATACGGGAAAGTACCTGTGGCGCGCAGGCCCCGATGACGCCTCCGTCAAGGGCGAGCTGAGGCTCGAGGGACGAAACTTCCTGTCGCAGTCGACGTCTCCGCCGGGGATGCTGCGCTTCTCCCTCGCCGAGGAGGGCATCAGGAAGCTGGGAAGCTGGGAATTGGTG
>JAKUSY010000673.1 GCA_022451445.1 Planctomycetota bacterium | reverse complement strand
AGCCGGGCTGTTTTTCCGAAAGTAATTTTTTTGTTTATGCCCGAGCTGGTTCAAAGTAATATCCGGGGCTTTCATAAATCGAGACCTATTCAGGGACACCCCCATGGCAAATAGCCTCCAGGCCAAGAAGCGTATCCGGCAGAACGAGAAGAGCCAGCTCCGCAACAAGGGCGCGAAGAGCGAGATCAAGACTCTCACCAAGAAGTTTCACTCCATGGTAGAAAGCCAGGACAAAGTCGGCGCTGAGTCCGTTTTCGCGAAATTGGCCTCCTGCCTCGACAAGGCGGCTAAAAACAACCTCTACCACCGCAATAATATTGCGCGCCAGAAGTCAACGATCGCCAGGCTCCTCGCTGGACTCAACGGCTGAGCCTCATCAGCCTGAACTTGATTCCTCAGAGGTTGAGCTTGAGCCTGGCAGCCTCGGTCATCATGGCTGGGTCCCAGGGAGGATCCCATACCAGGTCGACATTGCACTGGCTTATTCCGTCGATGGCCTTGATCTTGCACTCGACCTCTATCGGCAAGGTGCCGGCCACAGGGCAGGCAGGGCTCGTCAGGGTCATCTTCACGTCCACCTTGCCCTCGGCATTTACGCCGAAATCATAGATCAGCCCCAGGTCGTAGATATCGACCGGCACCTCCGGATCGTAGACGGTCTTCAGCGTAGAAAGAATCTCCTCTTCGAGCGGAGTCAGCTCGCGGGCTTCATCGTCGCCCTCGGCCGATGGATCTTCAGTGCAATCTTCCCTTGTTTCGTTTTCTTGAAGCATTTCTTTACTCCGTGGAAACTGATTTTTCTTTGCTGCCAAGAGCGGCATCGAGGGTATGCCATACCAGCGTGGCGCACTTTACCCTGTTTGGGAATTCACAGACACCTGAAAAGGCGGCAAGCTTGCCCATGCTCTCAATATCCGTATGCTCCCCCGGGCTGGCGGTAAGCATCTCGCCCACCCGGCATCTCAGCTCTCGGATTTCATCGACGCGCTTGCCGATGACGGCCTGGGTGAGCATAGAAGCCGAGGCCGTGGAGATGGCGCATCCTGAACCTTCAAAGGACGCGTCCACCACAACCTCGTCCCGACAGGCGAGATAGAGCCTGACCTTGTCCCCACAGACGGGGTTGAAGCCGCTGGCCTCATGGCTGCAATCTTCGATCTTTCGCAGGTTGCGGGGAGATTTCTCATGGTCGAGTATCAGCTCCTGGTAAAGTTCGCGAAGGTCCGGCATCAGCTGAAGACCTCCTCCACCTTGCCGATTCCTTCGACCAGCCTGTCGATTTCGCTCCTGGTATTGTAGAGCGCGAAGGAGGCACGCACCGTGGCCTGGACGCCGAGACGCTCAAGAACGGGTTGGGCGCAATGATGGCCCGCCCTGACAGCTATTCCTTCCTGGTCGAGAATGGTGCCCACGTCATGTGGATGGACATCTCCCAGGTTGAAGGAGAGGATCCCCGCCTTCTCAGCCGCCTGGCCGATGATCCGCAGCCCATCGATTGCAGAGGCCTCGGCGGTGGCGTATTCGAGGAGGTCCTGCTCATGGGCCGCGATCGCATCGAGGCCGATATTTTCCATGTAATCGACAGCCGCTCCAAGTCCGATGGCACCGGCGATATTCGGGGTGCCCGCCTCGAATTTATAGGGGAGGTCATTGTAGATCGTCTCATCGAAAGAGACCGACAGGATCATTTCTCCGCCACCGTGATAAGGCGGCATCTTTTCCAACAGGCTCCTCCTGCCGTAGAGGGCCCCAATGCCTGTGGGGCCGTACATCTTGTGACCCGAGACGGCATAGAAGTCACAGCCGAGCTCTTCCATGCTAATCGCCTGGTGCGCCGCCGCCTGGGCTCCATCCACGAGGACAGGCACGCCCCGCGCCCTGGCGATGGCGACCATCTGCCGAATCGGGGCGATGGTGCCGAGGGCATTGGATACATGTGTGAGCGAGACGAACCTGGTGCGCTCGCTGAACAGGTCCTC
>JAKUSY010000672.1 GCA_022451445.1 Planctomycetota bacterium | reverse complement strand
GGGGTTGTTTCGGTTGCCTGTCGGCAGGGGAGATCCGCCATTGTACCCGGCAGCCGCTTACTTATTGCCGGAGTTTATCCTCGTCAGCAAGGCGTTCAATTTCCGCTGCAGGTCCGCGCTGCCGGCGGTGTCTTCATCGGGCAATCTCTGGAGTCCTTCTTCTAGCGATTTCCTGGCATCGTTGAGCAGCCCGACTGTGAAGTAGGTTCTTGCCAGGAGATTGTACGCCGTAGCATTTGGAATTCTGCTGTTGTCGACGGCTTTTTTCGCGCAGGCGAGGGCTTCGTTCAGGGTGTTGGCATCTCTGGCGCCGGAGTTGAGGAGTATCTCCGCCAGCAGTCCGTTGGCCTCCATGTGGTTCGGAACGATCTCGAGGGTTCTCCTGATGGCTTGTTGGGCAGCCACGCGGTGAATGCCCGGAGCGCTCGGTTTGCCAGCCAGGGCCCGCATATGGTGCTGAGCCAGCTTCAAGGAGAAGATGGGATCTGCGGGCATGGAATCGGCCGCCTGGGTGCTAGCGGCGATCAGCTCAGCCAGGGTGCCGGCTTTCGAGATCATGTCCAACCGCATGAGGTGGGCTGTACGGTTGGCGGGGTCTAATTGCAGGGATTCCTCCAGGGCCTCCTTCGCATGGTTGAGGAAGGCCTCCTTGCGCTGGCGGTTGTTCCCGGCCAGGTTGTACTCCGTTATGAACAGGTTGGCGGCATCGAACCAGGCCCTGGCGGCATCCGCATTCTGCTGCGCCAGGTCATCGGCCTGGCCCTGGCGGTGTTCGAGGTCTTCCCCCTCCTCCTTTTTCTTGATCGCTTTCCAGCGTTCGAGGTAGGCGTTCGCCTCGGCGGCTTTGCCCAGCCGGGGCAGAGCTTCCGCCATGCCGTAGAGCGCCTCGCGCATCCCGGGATCGAGCTCGAGGGCGCCCTGGTAGGCGGCGGCCGCTTCTTCCCAGCGGCCGAGGGCCTTGCAGGCGAGTCCCAGGTTGGCCCGGGTCCAGGCATCCCCGGTTTCCCTGCGCAGCTCGGTTCTGAAGGCTTCGATCGCCTCCTCGTGTCTCTGCATGTGAGAGAGAACCTGTCCGATACGGGTCCAGATTCCCCTGGCGTTCGGGTCGTACCTCAGGGCCATATGGCAGGCCTTGATCGCCTCCGCGCTGCGATCCGAGAGCGAATAAATCTGGGCCAGGGATTCGTAGACGTCGACCGTGATGGGATCAAGCTCGAGTCCCGCCCGGAAGAGCTCTTCGGCCTTTTCTTCCATTCCGAAGCGTTCGTGGACGAAGCCGGTATTGAACAAGGCCCGCGCCCTGCCGGATGGCACCAGGGAGCGTGCCCGCCTGGCCACGGCGATGGAATATTCGTAGAGGTTCTCCTTGGAGGGCAGGGAGAGATCCGCCGGGGGGGGATCCCCGCAGCCCGAGAGCGCCGCCAGGACGGCAGCCAGCAGGACCGGCGCGGCGGGGGCGCTCCGCAGGGAGCGAATGAAGGTGATTCCCGTTTTCATCATGGGGATGGCTCCTGCTGGTCTTGCGGGCCGCTCGCATCGGGAGCCTGCCCGGACTGGCGCTCATCCTCCTGCGGCGCCGGGCCGCGGCGGCGGAAGAAGAGGTAGGTGCAGACGCTGGTGAGCACGAAGACCCCCGCCGCTACGGGAAAGAAGGTATCAAAGCCGAAGGCGATCGGCAGGAAGAAGGCGGTCATCGACCCGAGTCCCGCTCCGACCGCGTCCATGGCGAAAACCGCGAGAGGATTGTGGGAGGCCTGCTCGAAGAGGGCGGGGAAAAAGCTGCCGGTTACGAAGGCGACAGGCGCCAGCAGGAGGATCGTCGCGGTTGGCGAGAGGGTGGGCTGCAGGAAGAGGAGCAGGATGCAGAAAACCGAACCGATCAATTGGAACAGGGGGAGGAGACGAATCGAGATGAAGATGCTCCCGAGTCCTGAGAGGACCAGGAAGCTGATGGCGCCGAGGACCAGGGCGTCGTGAAATACGTAGAGCTTC
>JAKUSY010000671.1 GCA_022451445.1 Planctomycetota bacterium | reverse complement strand
GCTACCGCAAAAAGAACAAGAAGGTGGTCCCCTCCACCAATACCGATGTCAGTTGGAAGCTCGGCGGCGGGGGTTTCGTCTCGAACATCGATGACCTCGCCCTCTTCGCGAAAGGTCTCATCAACGGCAAGCTCGTCAAGCCCGAAACCGAGAGGCTGATGTGGACCCCGCAAAAACTGAAGGACTCAAAATCAACGACTTACGGCTACGGATTCAATATCAAAGGCACGGGCAAAGAGCTGCAGGTCGCTCACAGCGGCGGGCAGGAAAAAACCCGTACGCGGATGGTGATTTTCCCCGGGAAACGAATGGGTGTGGTGGTCATGTCAAACTCCGAACACTGCAATTCGAAAAGCCTCGCGGCCGCCGCCATAGGCGCCCTGGAAGAAATTCTCGACAAGCCGCGCCGCCCGGCATCCCGGCCATGACAGCGGGCCAAAACCGCGGCCGAACGATACCCGCGAGCCCCCCAGGGGACTCCTCCCCCCCGGAACGGGAGCTTCCCCCCGCCTTCAGCTGGCTCGAAGATCGACCCTTCTTCCAGGCGGGACTGCAGGGCTATTCTGATACAGCCATGCGCATCATCTCGCGCCGCCACGGCAGTCCCTATTGCGTAACAGAGGCTATGGCCGACAAATTCCTGGTCAACGGCGGCAAGGGACTGAAGGCGGCGGAGCTTGACCCTGAGGACCACCCGATCGCCGGACAGCTCATGGGATCGGATCCACGCGAAATGGCCCGAGGCGCGAGGGTACTGCTGGACCTCGGCTATGACGTGATCGATCTCAACATGGCCTGCCCGGTAAAAAGGCTTCGCGGAGATGCCCGGGGTGGCCATCTTCTTGCCGACCCGCGGGAGGCACTGGCCATCATCCGTGAGGTAAGACAGGCGGTTGATGGCCACGTCCCACTGACGATCAAGCTCCGGCGCGGATTCGACGATGGAAAGGAATCCGAGGCTCTCTTCTACCGTATCCTGGAAGAAACGATTGAACAGGAATTCTTCGCGGCGACCGTCCACGGGCGTACCGTGCGCCAGAAATACGACGGCCCCTCGAGGTGGAGCTTTCTCGCTGATTTGACCAGGCGCTACCCGGCCTTCAGGATCATGGGCTCGGGTGACATCTTCACCGCCGAATCGATCTTCGAGATGATCTCACGCACTGGAGTCGCAGGCGTCTCCGTTGCCAGGGGCTCCATAGGGAACCCCTGGATCTTTCGCCAGGCCCTGCTCCTGCTGGAAGGAAAAAAGCCCCGGGCACCAAGCCTCCGGGAACAGGGGGCTGTTCTGAAGGAACACTTCGAGCTCTGCCGGCGGGTTCACTGTGAGCGCAAAACCCGGAAACTCATGCGCAAATTCGGGATCAAATTTTCTCGGCATCACCCCGACCCGGACACCGCCGAGGCGGCCTTCATAGCCTCCCGCTCCAGCGAGGACTGGTGGAACGTTTTCCAGCGGCTCTACGAAGACCCCTGCATGCAGACCCTTCGCCAGGATCCGGCCTGAGAGGAAGCTTCATCCGTCGTGCTTCAGGGCGCGAGCTTCACCTTGTCGGTGGGGAAATCATCGGGGATGGGAATGGTAACCTTCCCGGTGGCGGCCCATTCCGAACCCCGACACATGACCGTCTGGAATCCCACGCAACGTATGGAATCCGTCGGGGTAACATGCCCCATGACGGTGGTGAATACGCGCCCCTTGCCGTAGGGCACAAACCAGATCATGGGCTCGTGAGCGCCCGTGCCGCCGGTCTTCTTGTCGGACCAGGCCGTCGCGAGCAGGTGAAGCTTAGCCGGCCCGCGCTGACCGTGATACAGCTCGTCCCTGGCGTGCATCCATTTCTTCGGCATGCCCTTCATGACAGGATGCTCGCTGTCGCGTACCACGATCTCGAAGGCGTGCTGGCGGCCATGACCGGCCCCGGGTCCCGTTCCAGCCGGAGTACTGACGGGCTTCCCCGAATCATCGCGTGTCAGGCGGTCCCCGTAATTCTGGGTCCTCC
>JAKUSY010000670.1 GCA_022451445.1 Planctomycetota bacterium | reverse complement strand
ACATCGTAGATCCTCGGCTCCATCTTCTCACCGGCGGCGAGCACCTGGGCGAAACCAGGTCTCTCAACCACCCTGGTGACGGCCCCATCGAAGGTCGCCAGGGTCTTGAGAAGCTTCCCATCCCCTGCCGCGAGCGCCCGGATTGTCCTGTCCCGGCCGCAGGAAAGGAGCCTCTTTCCGCCGCCGCAGAAGGTGACGCTGAGAATCCAGTCGGAATGCACCTCGGCTGAATACTGAAGCTCGAGCCCATCGGTGCCCAGCACATGCAGGGAACGGTCCGTTCCGCCAACAACCAGCCGGGCGCCATCAGGAGAAAAATCCCCGCTGTAGAGGACATCTCTACCCATCCTCCGAAACCGTGTCATCCTGGCCTCCCGGATATCCCACAGCTGGACCTCGCCAAATCGCCCCGGGGAGCCGGCGGCGACGGCGAGCAGCCTGCCATCGCCGGAGAGGGCCATCGCCTGGATCCTCTCCGCCTCTCCCGTGAAACGGTGGGCAGGCTGAACCACCGGGGGTTTCTTCTTCTCCTTCCCGGCGGCCAGGAGAGCTTCGACACTATGGACAAGCACCTCCCTGTAACCGCTGATGAAGAGATTCTCCCCGGCCCTGTCGAAGAGCACAGAGGTGATGACCGGCGGACGCGAATACACCTGGACAGCGGGAGGAAGCGAGTAGGGCCGCGGGAGAGCCGGAGGTTTACCCGCCTTCGCGCCGCCCCTGATCCAGGCACCGATGGTGAGGATGTCACCTTCGCTCAGGGGCTCAGCCTTCCGCGGTGGCATCAGAAGCTTCTCCTTGCCGCTGATCATCCTGAACAGGAGACTCTTGCTGGGCTTGCCAGGCACTATGGTCCTGCCGCGCTCTGAGCCAGCGAGCAATTGCTCGAGGCTCTCCATGCTGTATTTGCCCTTGGGCTTGCGGCCGCCATGACAGCCCAGGCAGCTGCGCTTGAGGATGGGCACGATATGCTCATGGAAGGTGGCCTTCCCCGGCGCAACGACCTCCTTTTCTTCGAGAGCGAAGCCGCCGACGCCCGGGAGGAAGAACGCGAAAAGACAGAAGGCACCGGCAGCCCGGCGGCCCTCACGGCTTCTCCCATCTCCTGTCACCGTACACCAGCTCATCCTTGAACCTCAGCCAGATCATTCGAAAACCGGGAGCCCGGGGGAAAGCCGCGCCGCCACGTGCCACTGCTGCAAGTGTAACCGATCATGATACCGGTCTGAATTCCGGATCGAAAAACGCCGAAGCCGAAATGGGGCTTCAAGTTGTTCCCGCGCGATGCCGATAAAAAAGTAAGCCCTATCATTGGATGTTCCATATGGATTCAATCGATTTTCTTCTTCTATCCCTTGCGGTAACCGGCCTAGCGCTGCTGATCTCCATTTGCGTCAATACCACGGGCGGCTCCACCGGCGATAAACACACCTCAGCGGGCTGGAAAAAATTCACGGTGCGGCCCGGCGCCCTGAACGGTGGAAAAAACCAGCGCGCCCTGGTGAGCGGCCTGGAGAATGGACGCCGTGAGCTCGAGGTCCTCTCGGGAAACATACATTCCTTTCCCATCAAAATCGGATACCACAGACACGGGCCCCTGCTGGTCATTGAAAAACCGAGGCTCTCTCTGAAATCCAGCCTCAGGATAAGCCTCATGGGAAAGCCCTGGCTACAGATCCGCCCCGGCCGCAAGAAAGGAATCCTCAGGCTGGTGGGAGAGGGAACAAGAATGTCCGAGGGGAACCAGGAGGTCGGCAGTATCCGGCTCGAGGGGGACATCGCCTCACACGAGTACGAGATCCGGGTGCGGGAAAAACTCGTCGCGGCCATTTTCCAGGACGAAAAATCCGGCGACGGGTTCAAAACCGATGGCAGCTACCGGGTCGCCCTCCCCGAGGATCTTCCGGAGCTTCCCTTCCTGGCCCTGGTGGTGGGCATCGAGGTGGATATGGCCGTCTGCGACAATCTCGCCAGGGCGCTCACTCTCGAGGCCTGAGAAGGCGACC
>JAKUSY010000067.1 GCA_022451445.1 Planctomycetota bacterium | reverse complement strand
ATGCGGGTACCGCTGCTCGCGCTCGCCGGGCTTTCTCTCGCTGGAGGATTCCTCGCCATACCGCGCTTCCTCGGCCTGGAGATCCCGGAGGACGGCAAGCTCGCCGGGCTGATCATCGGCGGCATCGTCTCCATCGCAGGGATCAGCGCGGCCCTCGCCATCTACCTGCGCTTCACGAGCATCCTGGAGCGTTTCCTGGCGAGCCCGCCCGGAAAACGGATCCACAGGCTCTCGACGAAGAAATTCTATGTCGATGACATCTACCAGGCCATCATCGTCAGACCGCTCAACTCCCTGGCGGAGCTCTCCTTCTACGTAATCGACAGGCTCATCATCGACATCCTGCTGGTGCATGGCTCCAGCTTCGCGGCGGGCGCTCTCGGCCACCTGCTCAGACGGCTGCAGGATGGCCGCACGCCGACCTACGCGACCTGGTTCCTCCTGGGGGCCATCGTCGTGCTCGGTATGACTCTCTGGATGGCGGGAGGATAGGGAGCCGAAGTGACCATCACACTCACCCTGCTCGTACCCGTCCTCACAGCTATCCTGCTCCTGTGTATCCCGAAGGACAAAACCCCGCAACTCAGGATGACCGCGCTCTTTGGCTCCCTGGCGACCCTGGCCTTCAGCCTGGCCCTCCTCGGCCGCTTCGACAGCGCGAATGCCGGCTTCCAATTCATCGAAGAATACAAATGGGTTCCAAGCCTGGAAATCAACTACCACGTGGGACTGGACGGCATCAGCCTCTTCCTCGTGGTGCTCTCCGCCCTGCTGACGCCCATCGCCATCCTCTGCTCGTGGAAATCAGTCGAAAAACGGGTGCGGGAATTTCACATCGCCCTCCTGCTGCTGACCTCCGGTGTCATCGGGGTCTTCGTGGCCCTCGACCTGATGCTCTTCTACGTGTTCTGGGAGGTGATGCTCATTCCCATGTACCTGCTGATCGGAGTCTGGGGCAGCACCGAGCGCATCCGCGCGGCGGTGAAGTTCTTCATCTACACCATGGCGGGCAGCCTGCTGATGTTCCTCGCGATCCTCTACCTCTACAAGTACACGGGGACCTTCAGCGTCGAGGAGATCTACAAGAACCAGCTGACCGGCACGGCCGGCATGCTCTGCTTTCTCGCCTTCGCCCTGAGCTTCGCGATCAAGGTCCCCCTCTTCCCGGTACATACCTGGCTCCCCGATGCCCACACCGAGGCCCCCACCGCCGGCAGCGTCATCCTCGCAGGGGTCCTCCTCAAGCTCGGCATCTACGGTTTCATTCGCTTCGCGATTCCCTTCTTCCCCGAAGCCGCGAGTGCGGCGGCTCCCTGGATCTCCATCCTGGCGATCGTCGGGATCATCTTCGGAGCGCTGATGTGCTTCGTGCAGGAGGATATGAAGAGGCTCATCGCCTACTCGAGCGTCTCCCACATGGGTTTTGTCGTGCTCGGACTCTTCACCTATACCTCGGGCAGCCTCCAGGGAGTCGAGGGTAGCGTTCTGCATATGGTCAACCACGGCATCTCCACCGGCGCCCTCTTCCTGCTCATCGGCTCGATCTACGAGCGTCGTCACACCCGCAGGCTCAGCGATTACGGGGGGCTGGCGCCTGTAGCCCCGAGGCTGGCCATCATCTTCTTCATCACGACGCTTTCATCGATCGGGCTTCCCTTCCTCAACGGCTTCGTCGGGGAGTTCCTGATTCTCCAGGGCGCCTACAGCCAGAACATCTTCTACGCGGCCTTCGCGGGCCTGGGGATCATCCTCGGTGCCGTCTACATGCTGTCGCTCTACCGGCGGCTCTTCTTCGGTGAGACCGACCGGCGGGAAAACGCTGAGCTGAAGGACCTCGATGGCCGCGAGTTGGCCTTCCTGCTCCCGCTTGTCGCGCTGATGGTGCTGCTGGGGCTCTTCAGCCCGTGGTTCACCGCCAAGATCCAGCCCAGCATCGAGCACTGGCTGAAGCTGGTCGGAACAGGGGGGGGGTAAGAGAGCGGACCCATGAACAATCTGAGCACATTCCTCTTTTCAAAGCTGACCCTGGGGCAGGAAGCCGCCGCGGCGCCACTGGTTTCATGGGGAGATTTCCAGGCCATTCTCCCCGCCCTCATCTTCATCGCCACGGGAACCCTGCTGTTGATGCTCGACTGTTTCAACCGCGGGCTCTCGCGCACAGGCGAATCGAAGCGGGAGCACTCCTCGCTGAGCGCGGCGATCAACTTCATCGGGCTGCTCGGGACGGTGGCCGCCGGGGCCGTCGTCTGCGCCTCGATGGAGCAGTCCCAGGCGACGGTCTTCGCCTTCGGGGACTCCATAAGGGTCGACTCCTACTCCAGCTCCGTCACTCTCATCATCATCCTCGGCACCTTCTTCTCGCTGCTGAGCGCCATGGACTACCTCAGGCGCTTCGATGCCGAGCACGGAGAGTTCCACTGCCTGGTGCATTACGCCGCCGCCTCGATGATCCTCTTCGTACAGTCCAACAATCTCATCATGCTCTTCCTCACCGTCGAGACCCTGTCGATGGCCGTCTACCTGCTGACGAGCTACCTGCGGGACTCACGCCGGGGTGTCGAGGGAGGCCTCAAGTATTTCATCCTCGGCTCGTTCTCCAGCGGCTTCCTGCTCTTCGGCTTCACCCTGCTCTTCGGCGCCACGGGGGAGATCAACCTCTCGGCGATCGCCGGGAGCATCTCCTCGGGTGAAGCCGACCAGTCCCTCCTGCTGGCGGGAATGGCCCTGGGCATCATCGGGCTGGGCTTCAAGGTGGGAGCCTTCCCCTTCCACAGCTGGCTGCCGGACGCCTACGAGGCCGCGCCCACGGTAGCCACCGGCTTCATGTCCGTCACGGTCAAGAGCGCCGCGATCTTTGTCCTGCTGCGCTTCCTCATGCTGGCATCGGACCAGGAGGGCGCTGCCGGAGCCGCCACGGCGGCGGAAATCTTCACACCGGTGCTGAGCCTGCTGGCGATCGCGACCATGCTCTTCGGGAACCTGGTCGCGCTCATGCAGGACAGCGTCAAGCGGATGCTCGCCTATTCCGCCATAGGACATACCGGCTACCTGCTGGTGGGAATCGTGGCGGCGCTCGGTCCCGGGGGAAAGGCGGCCGCCGCCGCGGTCATCTTCTACCTTCTGCCCTATACGCTCATGTCCCTGGCGGTCTTTACCCTGCTGGGTTATATGGGACGCGATGGACAGGACCGGGAGAACTTCGGGGACTACAGGGGACTCTCTACGCAGAGACCCTTCCTCTCCCTCTGCCTGCTGATCGTCCTCGTGTCCTTTGCCGGAATCCCCCCCACAGCCGGCTTCTGGGCCAAGCTCTACATCTTCCGCGCGGCGGTAGACGGTGGACACACCTGGCTCGTCCTCACGGGGATACTCACCTCGATCATCTCCCTGTACTTCTACCTGAGGCTGGTGGTGAACGTCTACATGAGGCCGGCTGAAGAAGAAATCGACGCCGATCCCGATTCCAACCTCGCCAGCGGCCTGGTGATCGCCACCGCCGCCCTGGCGCTGGTCATCCTCGGGATCTTCCCGGACCTCAACCTCGAAGCCCTCCTCGATACCCTCGGAAGGTAACTTGCGAGAAGCTGACCACCCGCGCCCTCAGAGGATTCCCAGGACCCGGTCCCAATCCCCCAGCGCGTCGAGAGCCCGGGCCGGCGATCCGACCGTCTCGGCTTCGAGACCGCTGATCGCCCCGGCTACGCTGGAGATGGCCTTCCAATAGTCGAGATCGTCGTCGAGGGCCGCGCCGAAGGCCGCGTCGGTATCGGCGATCCACTGCGCCGCGGGAGCATCGGCTTCATCAGCTCCGGCGGGCAGGCCCGCGAGGTGCTCACGGAAGCCGAGGATGACATTGACGACATCACTGGCCCTGTCGAGAGCCGCCTCGCCGAAATCGAGGTTGTCACGATAATGCTTCGAAAGCAGGGCCACACGAACGACAGTTCCCCGGATCCCCGACTCGAGCAGCTCACGTACCGGCACGACATTGCGGTTCGCCTTGCTCATCGGCTGCCCTTCGACACTTACAGGTCCGCTGTGAAGCCAGTAATGCGACAGCGGGTCCCGGTCACCCCCCTCGGGACTCAATACCGCGGCCTGGGCCATCTCAAATTCGTGATGGGGATTGATGTTGTCATCGGCCCCTGTGTGAATATCGAAGTACTCCCCGAGATACTTCCTGCTCATCGCCACGCACTCGACATGCCAGCCCGGGAAGCCGCTTCCCCAGGGACTCTCCCAGCGCATCTGGTGCAGGGCATCTGTGCGCCAGAGGTCGATATCGAGGGGGTTGCGCTTCTGGGCGCCTTCGGTGGTCTTCGAGTCGCCCTGGAGCTCGACAAGCTCCTCGAGGCTGCTGCCGCACAGGCAGCCGATCTTCTCGTAGCGGGTGATATCGAGGTAGAGATTACCTCCCTCCGTGTAGGTGGCCCCCGCCTCCTCGAGCAGCCGGACCGTCTCGATCATCTCATCGACATGCTCGCGGGCCTTGGGATATTCGTGGGCGCCGCGGATGCCCAGAGCCCGGCGGTCAGCGTGAAAAAGCCTCATCTCGTTCTCCGCCAGCTCCCAGGCATAGCCACCCGTGCGCCCGGCGGCGATCTCAACGACATCCTCTTCGAACTCGTTGAGATGCCCGACATCTGTGATGTTCATCACCTGCAGAACCTCGTAGCCGGAGCGCTCGAGATGACGACGCAGGACATCGGCCAGCAGATAGGAGCGAAACTTGCCGATGTGGATCGGCTGGTTGACGGTCGGGCCGCAATGGTACATGCGCACCTTCCTGGGCTCGAGGGAGCGGAACTCTTCGAGGGCGCCACCGAGAGAATTCTTCAATTTCAACGTCATGAGGACACCTCGATTCGCCTGTGCTTCTTCTTGCCGGCCCGCAACATGATACAGTCATTATCAAGGTCGGCGGAAGTCAGCACCCTGTCTTCATCCACTTTTTTATCGTTAACGTAGAGTCCACCCTGCCTCGCCAGGCGCCTGGCCGCGCCCTT
This sequence comes from Planctomycetota bacterium, assembly GCA_022451445.1. Taxonomy (GTDB): domain Bacteria; phylum Planctomycetota; class UBA8108; order UBA8108; family UBA8108; genus UBA8108. The sequence goes on along the minus strand of JAKUSY010000067.1, from coordinate 5,438 downwards.
GGAGTCGCAGAGGTTGCAGTCGGCGAACAATTGAATAGCTTTGATACCCTCTTCGAGCTCGCCAGCGCTTACCGAGTGGGTCGGAACAGCCCCTCCACCCTCTCCCTTATTTTCGAAAAGGGTAGTTGAGGCTTCTACTGCCTTCAGCGCCTCCACCTCACCATGGTTCAGCTTGGTTGCCTCGAATGCCAGACGCTGCTTGGCATGTCGTATCTCGGCCCCCTCATACGCCTCAAGAACAGAAATTTCCTCAATGGGAAGCAGCGTAAAGAGCCTCAGGAAACGGCCGACATCCCGATCGTCGGTATTGATCCAGAACTGATAGTAGTCGTAGGGACTGGTGCGTTCGGCATCGAGCCAGACCGCGCCGGCCTCGGTCTTGCCCATCTTCGAACCGCCGGCGGTGGTGATGAGGGGAAAGGTGATCCCGTAGGCCTGGGCTCCATCGACACGCCGGATGAGATCGATGCCGGCGACGATATTTCCCCACTGGTCGCTGCCGCCCATCTGCACCTGGCAGCCGTGGCGCTGGCTGAGCACCAGGAAGTCGTAGGCCTGGAGAATGCTGTAGTTGAACTCGAGAAAAGACAGCCCGCTCTCGGAATCGATCCTCAGCTTGACGCTCTCGGCGCTCAGCATGCGGTTGACGCTGAAATGGCGCCCGATATCCCGCAGGAAATCGACGTAGTTGAGCTCGAGGAGCCACTCGGCGTTGTCGACCGCGAAGCCGGTGTTCGTCCCGCCCTCCTTGCTGCCGGGCTCGCCCAGTTCGAGGTAGCGCGAAAGCTGGGAGCGAATGCCCGCGAGGTTCTCATCGACGCTGTCCTCACCGAGCAGCTTCCGCATCTCGGTCTTGCCGCTGGGATCTCCGACTCGGCCGGTCCCCCCTCCCAGCAGCGCGATGGGGCGATGCCCGGCGCGCTGCAGGTGCACCAGCGCCATGATCGGCACGAGGCTGCCGACATGAAGACTGCTCGATGATGGATCGAAGCCTATGTAGGCGGACACGACATCGCCGCCCTCGCTGAAGAGCTTCTCCAGCGCCGCTTCATCCGTCGTCTGTTCTATGAAACCCCGTTCACGCAGGGTATCGAGAAAACCGCTCACGCCCATCCCCTCTTGTTATGGACTGCTGTCCTGTCAATTGATGTCCACCATAGAATTGCGAAAGTGTCGTCGCTCACAGCAGGCTGTCGATCTTTTCCTTGTAGACCGATTTCGGATTCAGACCGACATGCTGGTCAACTTTTTCACCGCCCTTGAAATAGAGGACGCAGGGAACCGACATGATGCCGTAGGTGGCAGCCGTAGACTGGGCAGTGTCGATATCCACCTTACCGATCTTGACCCTGCCTTCATACTCTGTCGCCAGTTCATCGATAATCGGCGCCAGTTGTTGACAGGGCCCGCACCAGGTAGCGCTGAAATCGACCACGACCGGGGTTTCCGAGTTCACGACTTCCGCTTCAAAATTGCTGTCATCGAATTCCAGGGCCACGTCACTCTCCTTTCAACTTCGATAAATTCCTGTCTATGCTCCCAGGCTATGGAAGAACCACACGAGCTCATACTTTTCAGCACGGGGATTTCTTACGAAAAACGCCCCGGTCCGGACACTACGGGGTGCGTATTATAGTCGAACCAGCCCTGACTGCAGGAGATTCTGGAGCGCAATTTCACACTTCTTTCGTACCCGCAGGCCTCTCAATGGAGGTTTTTGCCTGATCTGAATGGACAGCCACCGCATGGGCTCTAAAATAATTCTCATCGGAGCAATTTCACCCCCGCGCAACCCGCCAGTGCCGACACGGCCGGCAGAGAAAGACCTGTATGAGTTGTAAGAATCACGGGCGGGCGGCCATGAAGGCTGTCCTCCTCCTGCTGCTCCTGGTAATCTCGGGCCCCCTCGGGGCTCAATTCGATCTGACACCGGGACAGGGCGGCAATAAAGAACACGTGAGCTGGAAAATCGCTCTCGAGCCCGCAAAGCTCGCCTCGGGAGAGCGTGGTGAGATCGTAGCCTCCTACGAGACCACGAAGGGGTGGTATCTCTACGCTCCCGACCATGGCGCCAGCACGGGCCTGCCGACATCCATCGAAATCAGCTTCACCGGAAGCGGAGCGGCTGGAGCGAAGATCGATAAAAAGCTCCTCTACCCAACGCCAAAAAAGAAGGTGATCACCCTCTTTGACGATCCGGAAACGCACCTGACACTCGAGGGAGCAGGCAAGCTCCGCCAGGGCTTCGTGGTGCCGCAGGATGCGCCGGAGGGAAAGCTCGAGATCAAGGTCTCCCTGGCCTACATGGTCTGCAGCGACCTTCTCTGTGACCCCAAGGCGACCTTGAACAAAAACCTTGTCGCCATGATCGGCGGCTCCGCCGCGGCCGTGGAAGAAGCGGCTCCCGTCAAGCCGGAAGCCCCTGCCGCCCAGGAGAAAAAGCCGGCGGTGGGCATCGACCTCGGAGGCCTGCTGGGCACTGCGCCCGAGGGTTCCGGCGGCGGTGGCGAACATGCCAACTTCAAGCTGGAGCTCTCACCGACGGAGGTGAAACGCGGCGGCACCGCCGAGCTGGTGGTGCGCTACAAGATGACCGGGAGCTGGTACATCTACGCCCCTGATCACATCAGCCCTTCGGACCCGCCGCTTGGAAGGCCCTTCGGGCTGAAGATTTCCTCCGGACAGGCGGCCGCCGGCGAAGGAGAGCTCACCTTCCCTCCCTCGCAGAAGAAGAACATAGGTAACTTCGGAGCCGGCCCCGAGATCCACAGCATACTCAAGAACACCGGAGAGATCCGGCAAACCCTCCGCATGGATAAAGACGCTGCGCCGGGGCAGAAGACCCTGGAGATCGAGCTGTCGTTCATGGCCTGCGATGAGAAAACCGGCATCTGTGACCCACCGACTACGAAGGCCTACACTGTCAAATTCACGGTTTCGGAGGAAACAGCTGCCGTCACAGCGCCTCCCCCACCCACTGAGCCAGAGGATGAAGGCCTGCTGGCCTTCATCCTCGCGATGATTGGCGGCGGGCTCTTCGCCCTGGTCATGCCCTGCACCTATCCCATGATCCCGATCACCATCTCCTTCTTCACCAAGCAGGCCGAGGCCAGAGAGGGCAAGGTCCAGCCGCTGGCGCTGTGTTACGGACTGGGAATCATCGTCTGTTTCAACGTGGTTGGACTCCTCGTTGGAGAAATCATCATCCGCTTCGCGCAGGACTGGCCGCTGAATCTCGCCTTCGGTGTTGTTTTCCTGATCTTCGCCCTGAGCTTCTTCAATCTCTTCACCATTCGACTCCCCTCGGGTCTCAACAATCTCGCCTCAAAGGCCAGCGGCGGTACCGGGCTGCTGGGGGTCTTCCTCCTGGGAGCGACGGTCGTGATTACCTCGTTCACCTGCACAGCGCCGGTAATGCCAGGATTGCTCGCCTTCACCGCCACAGAGAGCGGCAGCACCAGCAAGATCCTGCTGGGCATGAGCGTATTCGGCCTGACCATGGCGACTCCCTTCGTGCTCCTGGCGCTCTTTCCCGCCTGGACCAAATCGATGCCTCGCTCAGGAGAATGGATGCATACGGTGAAGGTATTCCTGGGCTTTATAGAGCTGGCCGCCGCGCTCAAGTTCTTCTCCAACGCGGACCTCGCCCTTTTCGGGGAAAAATTCATCATCAGCCGCCAGCTGTTTCTCCTGGCCTGGGCGGTTATTTTTCTTCTTTCCGGCGCCTACCTGGTAAACATTCACCGCGGCTTCAAAGGTATCTCGACGCTGCGAATCCTTTCGGGCATCGCTGTGGTCACTCTGGGTGTCTACTTTTTCCGCTGCGGCAGCGGAGCAAAGCTCGACTTCATCACAGCCGCCCTGGCGCCCCCTCCCACGACGAAGGAATCCGGGAAAAACGTCAAATGGACCCTGGTGAAAGATAACTTTGAGAAAGGAATACAAAAGGCGAGAGCAGAGAGCAAGCTCGCCCTCATCAACTTCACCGGGTTTACCTGAGTGAACTGTCGAATGATGGAGGTCTCCATCTTCCCGAAGCATGAGAAGCTGTTAAAGAAGATCGTCGAGGTCCGCCTGCATACCGATCATACCGATGAGAAGCTGAAAACCGCATTTACCGCGCTGCAGAAAAAAATGGCCGGTAAACTCGCCCTGCCGATCTACATCCTCGTTCACCCTGACCGTCCCGAGGCGGTCATATCAAAATTTGAAGGCGCCGATCCGCCCAGCGGCAGCAGATTCGCCAAGTGGCTGGACGATGCTGTTGAGAGTGCCGGCAAGCCGTAAAATAAAGCTTCAGCCACCTCACACAAGCCTCGTTGCCTGATCCGGCCGTAGAGTTTAAACTTATGCGGATAAACCTTTTACGCCCCGAAAGGTGACGAGAGTCTTATTGGCTCCCGTCATCTGAAATTTTCACGATGCATACCCGACACCCCCCGCCCTTCCTACTCGGCCTCGCGGCTATTCTCTCTTGCCTGCTGATGCAGGCCTACGGACAGGAGGAGTCGCCGCCTGGCGATGACCTCGTCCGCTGCCGCCAGTGCGATGATAAAGGAAAGATGGCCTGCCGCAGCTGCGAAGGAAAGGGCAAGCTCTACAAGACCTGCCCACAATGCGGCGGCAAGGGACGTCGACCCTGCCGCCAGTGCAACAAGCCGGATGCCGAGGAGCCCAACGAAGCCGGACCGGGACGGATCGCCTGTGGATATTGCGGCGGTGATGGAAAATTCGGAGCCCGGGACAAGAGATGCCCGAAGTGTGGCGGAGATGGGAGCTACGCCTGTCCCAGCTGCCGCGGCAAGGGCGACCACAAGTGCAAAACCGAGCTCCCCGCCGGAATCTGCCCGGCCTGTCGCTTCACCGGCAAGGAGACCTGCAGCACCTGCTACGGCAAGCTCTGGGTTCGAAGAAAACCGGAACCTGTCCCGACGAACCCGGGAAGGAAGGAGACCAAAGACCCGGAAACCGGGCAAGGAGGCAGCACCATCGATCCCGAAACCCTGCTGGAAAATATCCAGATGCGTTTTGATTCCCTGGTCTCGATCCGTTCGAGGGAAACCGAGATCGATACCGGGGAGCTCAGGAGGAGCTGCGAGAACGGGCTGATCGCGACCAGGGGTTTCCTCGAAAGACTCGAACAGTTCAAAGACAAACTGGGAGCGCCAGAAAAACCCAGGGACCTCTACAACGAGATCCGCACGGCCCAGAAAAATATGAGAGCGCTTAAGGGTGACCTCTTCGACCTCGATACCCTGCGCCTGGAATTCGAGAAAGCCTATCGCCGCTGCGAGGCGCGCATGGAGGACCGCCCGAAGAGCCGCTTCAATACCACGAATAAAAAGGAAGACGTGGAGCTCTGGTCTGATGCCATCGCCTTTTCGCTCAAGGGCGGTGAGAAGCTGGCCGGAGAGCTTGCCGAGGGCGAGGTTTTCCTC
>JAKUSY010000669.1 GCA_022451445.1 Planctomycetota bacterium | reverse complement strand
AACACTGTCTTGGAGGCGCGCGGAATGAAAAGACCGGGAACGAGAAGGACCTTTTTAAGGGGGGCCGCGGCCCTGGCCGCGGGAGCACTGCTGAGCTCGCCCGCCGCCCTGCTGCGAGGCGCCCTGCCCCAGCCGGGCTCGGCCATGAAGTTCGGCCTGGTCACCTATCTCTGGGGACAGGACTGGGATCTCCCCACCCTCATCAAAAATTGTGCAGCGAGCAAGGTCCTGGGGGTCGAGCTGAGAACCACCCACGCGCATAAGGTGGAGCCCTCTCTCAGCGCCGCGGAGAGAAAAGAGGTCAGGAAACGCTTCGCCGACCGCCCGGTGACAATGGTCGGCATCGGCAGCACCGAGCGCTACGACAACCCGGACCCCGCCGTGGTGGCGAAGGCCGTCGAGGCGACCAGGGCCTTCATCAAGCTCAGCCACGATGTCGGCGGCACCGGCGTCAAGGTAAAGCCCGACCGCTTCCACAAGGGAGTGGAAAAGGAAAAGACCATCGAACAGATCGGCAAGAGCCTAAACCAGCTCGGTGAATTCGCCGAGGGCTGGGGACAGGAGATCCGCCTGGAGGTCCACGGGCAATGCTCCCAGCTGCCGACGATCCGAAAGATCATGGACGTCGCCCAAAACAAGAACGTCGGCGTCTGCTGGAACTCCAACGCCCAGGACCTCGAAGGCAAGGGGCTCGAATACAACTTCGACCTCGTCAGGAAACACTTTGGAGCGACGGCCCACGTACGCGAGCTCGAAGACAAGCGCTATCCCTACGAGAAGCTCATGGAGCTCTTCGTCAAGATGGACTACTCCGGCTGGGTGATGCTGGAGGCCCGCGGGAAGCCCAAGGATCGCGTCGCGGCCCTCAGCCGGCAGCTGAAGCTCTTCAACTCGATGGTCGCGAAGGGCCAGAAGACTCTCGGAAAAAAAGGATAAGAGATGAAGCTCCTTCTCACCCTCGCTCTCATCTGCTCCGGCGCTTTCGCTCACGCCGAGGATGCCGTTCTCACCAGCGAGTTAATTTATGAGAAGGCGCCCTTTCCCAGCTGCCACGCATCGACAATCGTCGAGAGCGGCAAGGGGCTGGTGGCCGCCTGGTTCGGAGGTACGGACGAGGGCAATAGGGACGTCGGGATCTGGGTGTCCCGCAAAGAGAACGGGAAATGGTCGGCGCCCACAGAGGTCGCCACTGGCGTACAGGTGCCCGGCAAGCGCCACCCCTGCTGGAATCCCGTCCTCTTCCAGCCGAGGCAGCCCGCCGGCAGCCCGCTGCTTCTCTTCTTCAAGGTCGGCCCCAACCCGAGGGCCTGGTGGGGAGAGCTGGTGAGCTCCGAGGACGCCGGACGCAGCTGGACGAAGCAGCGCCGGCTCGGCAAGGGCATCATCGGTCCCGTCAAGAACAAGCCCATCGAGCTCGAGAAAGGGGGCCTCCTCTGCCCCTCCTCCACCGAGCACGCCGGCTGGAAGGTCCACTTCGAGTTCACCTCCGATCTCGGCGCTACCTGGACCCGCACTGGGATCGTCAACAAGGACAAGCGCTTCGGAGCCATCCAGCCAACCATCTTCCGCCACCCGGGCGGCCGCCTGCAGGCTCTCTGCCGCAGCCAGCAGGGCCGCCTCACGCAGACCTGGTCCGCTGATATGGGAAAGACCTGGAGCGAGATGACCGTCACCGCGCTTCCCAATCCGAACGCGGGCGCCGACGGGTTGACGCTGCGCGATGGCCGCCTCCTGCTCGTTTACAACCACACCACCCGGCGCTCCTCTCGTCCCCGGGGACGGGAGATGCTCAACGTAGCCCTCAGCTCCGACGGCAAGGAGTGGCAGGCGGCGCTGATTCTCGAGAACCAGCGGGGCGAGCACTCCTATCCCGCAGTGATCCAGGCCGCCGATGGACTCGTTCACATCACCTACACCTACCACAGGCGCAGGATAAAGCACGTCATCCTCGATCCGACGAAGCTGAAGCTCGAGCCGTTCAAGCAGGGCCGGTGGCCGGGTCTCTCT
>JAKUSY010000668.1 GCA_022451445.1 Planctomycetota bacterium | reverse complement strand
CCCCGCCTCACGATCGCCGACGCGGAAGGCGGCAAGGGCCTGGGCAAGGAGGGGCTTGCCGACCCCGGACGGTCCGACGAATATGAACGAGCCCATGGGCCGGTTCGGGTCCTTCAGGCCGGCGCGTGAGCGGCGGATAGCCCGGCTGGTCTTGGTGACCGCAACATCTTGTCCGATAACGGTTTGGTGAAGTATCTCCTCGAGGTTCGCGAGCCTCCGGCTCTCCTCCTGCGCAATGGTGGAGATGTTGATTCCGGTCATCTGGGCGATGGTTTCACGCACCGTGTTCGCAGTGACCTCGCCATCGATCTCCCGCGAGCTCCTCTTCCAGTGGAAGATCTCCTCGTCCTTGTTGATCTTGAGCTTCTCCACCTTGTCTCTGATGGAGGCGGCCAGCTCGAAGTCCTGGTTGTGGACGGCATCGTCCTTGTCGTTTTCCAGGCGGCCGATGTCATGCTCGAGCTCGGTCAGGTCCGGCGGCCTGGTGGTCCGCTCCAGTCTCTCGCGGGAGCAGGCCTCGTCGATCACGTCGATTGCTTTGTCGGGCAGGTAGCGTCCCGAGATGTAGCGCAGGGAGAGCTCGACCGCGGCATCGATCGCTTCGTCGCTGATGCGAATCCTGTGATGGCCTTCAAACCCGTCGCGCAGCCCGTGGAGGATCGCCACGGTCTCAACCTCGGAGGGGGGCTCGACGAGCACCGTCTGGAACCTGCGCTCCATGGCGCCGTCCTTTTCGATGTGCTTGCGGAACTCATCGAGGGTCGTGGCTCCGATGCACTGTATGTCGCCGCGCGACAGCGGCGGCTTGAGAATATTGGCGGCATCGAGAGAGCTCTCCGACGCTCCGGCTCCCATCATGGTGTGGATCTCGTCGACGAAGATGATGATGTTCTTCGCCTCGACAACCTCCTGGATGATGCTCTTGAGGCGCTTCTCGAACTCTCCCCTGTATTTCGTTCCCGCCAGCACCGCCGCGAGGTCGAGGTTGACCACGCGCTTGTCGGAGAGCATCTCGGGGATGTCGTGATCCGCTATGCGCTGGGCGAGCCCCTCGATGATCGCGGTTTTTCCAACGCCGGGTTCACCGATGACCACGGGGTTGTTCTTGGTCTTGCGGCTGAGAATCTGGATGATTCTCTGGATCTCATTGTCCCGGCCGATGACGGGGTCGAGCTTGTTGAGCGCGGCCTGGGCCGTCAGGTCGATGCTGAAGGAGTCGAGGACGGTGAGCTTCGGGTTGCCTGATTTCGGGAAGCTGTAGTTGTCCTGTTTCGGTTGTTCCTCGTCGGGGTTGGGTCCAAGCATCGCCATGATAGCGCTCTCGATGTTTTCTCCATCCAATTTGAGATCCCGGAGGATACGGGCGCCGGCGCCTTCCTCTTCTCTGATCACTCCGATGAGGATGTGCTCGGTGGAAACGAACGAATGTCCGTTGCATGCGGCCTGTTCGCTGGCGATCTGGATGCAGCGCTTGGCGGGGGGGGTGAAGGGGATCGCATCTTCATGAGACCTCACCTTGACTCCGGCCAGGCTCTCTTCGATCAGCTCCTGCATACGGCCCAGGTCGACCTCTTCTTTCAGAAGGGCCTGGGTCGCTATACTTCCCCGTTGCGACACGATCGCATGGAGGAAGTGCTGGGTGTCGACGTAGTCGTGTGAACGGTTACGGGCGGCCTCTCCGGCAGCCAGGAGCACCTTTTCAGCTTTCTCAGTAAATTTTACGGCCATGAAGCGCTGTACCTTGATCAGCCTCGGTTGTCTCCCCTCCAATGGTGTGGAGCCGTTGGAGAAGGCGGAGGATCGATTTCCTTTTCGAGCCTAAGAAATCTATCCTACGCAGTGGAGTTTGCAAGTCAGGCCGGCTCCGGAGAACTCAACTTGCCCGGCGTCCGCAGTTTTAGCCGCATCTCAGGCAATTCAAATTATTTACGGCTATTCCCCAATAATCCTGAAGGTAGGGTTTATAGGTACGTTGGAGTCTTGCAGGGAGGAAAAAAAACTTTTGCAAGGGGGATGTCTTCCGGGGATCCACCGG
>JAKUSY010000667.1 GCA_022451445.1 Planctomycetota bacterium | reverse complement strand
GTCAGAAGCACCACGGGCATCATCAGGGGCAGGATGAGGATTCTCAGGACGATCTCTCCTCCGCCTCGCAAGGAGGTTGTCATCGAAGAAAGGATTATTCCGGCCCCCGTATAGCCGAGAGCGAAAACGGCCAAGGCGCCAAGAAGCGAAGGCAGCAGATCCCATCGCATAAAATTAAAGAAGAGCATGTAAACGCCGAGCAGGGCGATCCCCATCATCATGATGTAGATCCAGGTGGCGGCGACCTGGGCCAGGTAAAACACGCCCAGGTCGATCGGTGCGAGCTGGATACCGGTCAACCTTCCTCCTTCACGTTCCGCCGCGAAGGACTGGCTCAACCCGACCGTTCCCGTGAAGACGATAGCCATCCAGAAAAATACCGGCCCGACCTTTCCGGGTATATCTATCTCGATTCTCTTGTCGCCATCGAAAAGGACAAGGTCTCCCCCGGCCCCCAATTGCGCGATAGTCAGCATCAGTATGGCGAAAAGCGTCATGTTGGGGACGATCTCCCGGCGGCGAAGCTCGCGAAGCAGGTCCCATCGAAGCAATGAAAAGAAAAGAGCGGCACCCGTCATGAGCCACCCTCCCCGCCAAGTCCGGTCCTGGCCGATATGTAGCCGTCCGTGATTTCTATGCTCGCCCCGGCCAGCTCCCGGCCGATTTCCCGGAGATGGGTGACCAGCAGAACGGTCCGGCCGCCTGCGGCGAATTCTCTAATGCAATTCTTGAGAAGCTCCTGGCCTTCCTGGTCAAGCCCGCTGAAGGGTTCATCCAGGATCCACAATTCAGGATCATGCAGCAGGCTCCTGGCGAGATTGGCCCTCTTGACCATCCCCTGGGAGAAGGTGGAGACCGGGTCTTTTCGTCTGCGGGCCAGCCCGAATCGGTCAAGGAGCTCATCTCCACGGGCTTCTCCGTCAACACCATAGACCGATCGGAAAAACGCCAGGTTTTCATCGAGGCTCAATTCCGAGCGCAGGAAGCTCTGGTCGGCAACCATGCCCGTGCGCCGCCGAATCTGTCGATTGTCGGCGCCCAATTCGTGCCCCAGGATTTCCGCTCGGCCGGCCGTTGGAGCCCATTGCGTGGCAATGATTCGCGCCAGGGTAGACTTGCCGGCCCCGTTCTGTCCGTAGATCGCGACGCAGCTGCCGGCGGGAATCTCCAGGTTGACGTCCCTGAGTACGTCACGGTAGCCGAAGCTTTTGGACACTCCCTCGAGGCGAATGGCGCAGCTCTTGCCCTTTCCGGGCGAAGGAGAAGAGGGGCTTGGAGCGGAACAAGCCATCAGGCCTCCAGATCATTGCGAAGAGACTTGTACAGGCTCTCGAGCAGGTGGGCTCGCTCCTGGACGTCCTCTATGCCGGCTTCTGTCTTTTCATCCAATTCAGCGATCCGGGCCAGAACCTTTCGAGTGTTGGTGGAAAAAATCGCGGCGGGCGCTCCACTTTCAGATCCGGCCTTGCCGGATTCGAGCTCTCCAGCGGCAAGCTCAACAAGGACCTCACGCTGTCGCTGGTACTCGCCCTCGGCAATGCCGCCGGAAGCCCTCAGCGCATCGATGCTGGCGATCTGGTCGAGAATGCCAGGACTGGATTGGCCTCCCGTCAAGCCCTCAAGTGAAATTGCGGGGGCGCGGGAACGGCCCAGGGCAATGCCGGCAAGGATTCCCAGCAGGATGACCGCGATGGTTCCTCCATGCCAGAACAGGGCGTCCTCGCTCATCTCGCCGATAGCCATATCGGACAACTCGATGGGGACCCTCAGCAGGGCTCCGGCTTCAGGGGCGGCATCGGGGCGGGTTCCATAGACATCAAAGCTCTTTGAGGTCTGGTCGAGGGGGTTGGTCTTCACCGTATTGTTGAATTTCTGAAGACTGGGGACCGTGGGCCCGATTTTCATGTCGCCTTCCTGGACAAAGACCAGGAACCCATCGCCCTGCCCCTCCTGCCTGCTTAGCGGCCGAAGGGTTTGCGGATATGTCAATGTAAACAGGTTCGTCGCCGGTAATCGGTATTCGACCAGCCAGCCGGGG
>JAKUSY010000666.1 GCA_022451445.1 Planctomycetota bacterium | reverse complement strand
TACCAGAAAGGATTGCCCGCCCACAGAGAAAATCAACGACACCAGTATCGGTGGTTTTCCCTGGGAGGGGGGCAACGAGGAAGGGGGGTCAGTCATCGCTAGCTGGCGAAACTCCGTCGTGGTGGGAGATGGACTTCGAACAGAGTCTCGGGACAAACTAGGATCGAGTGTGGTTTTGTCATTTCGTCACGGCTCAGGATGTCCAGCCTTTCATACAGGCTGAAGTACAGCCGGTTCGCATGGGCCGTTGTCAGCTCGATTTCATCATGCCAGACGGAATACGTTCCCAACGATCCGTTCAGGCGATAGAAGAAGCCCTCGATCGGATGCGTCAGGATGAGTTTCTGTTGTTCGATAGAATCGAAGCCCTCAAGCAGTGGCACCGGTTCGCCGGTATCTTCCAGCTCGATATCGCAGCTGCACCAGTCCGACTTGACATCGAAACGATACCGCCGGTACCGCCCGGCATCCGGATCGTACTGACAGTCGATGTCATAGGCCGCATGGTGCCAGGGGATGCGCCACAACGAGCGGGCAAAGTGCACGAGCCGGGAGCCAAGTGTCGTACCAAAGAACCAGACCGCGTGCTCGCCGGTAGACCGATCGATCACATAGACACGGTGATTCGTCTGTCCGAAGCTGAACTTCGCGAACGGAGCCAGGCGGGGGTAGTGAAAGTCATCGTCCAGGAACGGAACGACACTGAGGAGTCCACACGTCTGGTTGTCGATTTCGAACGGGACAATCTCGAAGTGAGCTTCTGGAATGTGAGGCCGCAGTCGGTCAATAGGAACGGCGTAATTGATCAGCGCGAAGTGCTGCAATTTCGTCCGGACATCCATCCACCCGAGAGACCGGTCGGCGATACGGCGGGCCAGAGCGTCCGAAAAGCCGGTTGTCGCCATCTGTCACTCCCCTAAAGAGGGTTTTTGTTCTGTGTACCTTTGCGCCGTCGACACCCCACGCAAGCAATCAAACACACCAGCGTCGCGGCAAGAACAGCTCTCATGCAGAGACTCCTCCTGTTCAACACCCCCACCACCCTAAGCGATGCCCCGGGCGATAAGCAACCAGGGGGGGTAGTACGGAATCTTGCAGGTTGGCAATGTCTGCGGGAGCTTCTTGACGCCGGCATTGGTGACCTGGGTGCGGCGAAGTTCAGCCCTTTAAGGCCGGCCAATCCCTGCGGGCGCTCCAGTACAAAGCCCCGCAGGCTTGCGGGGCTTTGTCATTTCCACATGAACAACCTGCAGCGGAAACCGCGGTCCTTCCGATCAGTTACAGACCGGCGATGGCCGGTCACAGCCGATGCCGTCGTCGGTCGGATCTGCGGCGCATTCTTCACTGGAGTAGCCCGGGCTGAGCGGCGACGGACTCGCCGGCGCCGCGCCGCCTGAGAACAGCCAGCTGAATACGATGATCGCATCGGTGATCTCGACGCTGCCGGTGTCGTTGGTGTCCGCCGCGTCGAGACATACCGGGGCCGCGCCACCTGAGAACAGATAGAGCAACGGCACGACGCCGTCGGTCAGATTGATGCTGCCGTCGGAGTTGGTGTCGCCGCGCACGAAGGTCGGCTCGCCGGGAGCAGCGCAGTTGGCGGCCGCGACGCAGTCATCGTCGTCACAGTCCGCGGCGCCGTCCTGGTCGTCATCGATGCCGTTGTCACATACCTCGGCAGGCGGCTCCTGGCAGCTCTCCGCCTCGGAGCAGTCGGCGTCGTCACAGTCGGTGTCGCCGTCCTCGTCATCATCGGTTCCGTTGTCGCAGATCTCATCCGGCAGCGGAGGCTCGCCGTCCGGCGAGAGGATCTGCAGCTCGGTGATGCTCAGGTACGGCCCGGGCATGGAGACCCGTACGAACTGGCCCTCGGCCTCCACGTCTTCGATCGGCAGGAAAGGTCCGTTGAGCAGGCCGCCGTCCGGGAGGAAGGTCTCCTCCCAGACCACCTCGAGCTCGAAGTCGAGGACCGTGACCGTGAAGTTGGTCAGGCGCTCGCTGCAGCAATCGAGACGGTTCCAGATCCTCATATAGGATATGTAGTAGGTGTCCT
>JAKUSY010000665.1 GCA_022451445.1 Planctomycetota bacterium | reverse complement strand
GAGCCTCGACGTGGGAGTGGATATCGAGGAGCTCTACCGGGAATCAAGGAGGGCGATCGAGGGTTCCCTCCGGATCGAGGAGCGTCTCGAGGTCGATGAGAGCGCGGTGGAAAGCGCCGGGCTGCTTGCTGATGCGGCCTACAATCGCTGGGTACACAATACCTTTGCTCCGGATCTAAGCCCGATAGCCCGCAAGTTTGACCTGGCCTCCGCTGCCGGCCGCAAGAAAGCCGTCAGCTGGCTGACCGGCTGGATCCTCAATCCCCAGCAGCACGATCCTGAGACGGTCATGCCCCGGTTCCGTCTCTCCCCGGGCGAAGACTCCGCCGGTGAGCGGAAGGTGGCGGACATGGTCAGCTACCTGCTGACCCTGGACTTCAACGATGTGGATCTTGCAGCCAACCCGGGCGCCTCTCCGCGCAGCCTTGGTGATAGCGATAAAACGGACAGGGATGAGTCCTGGAGGAATGGCCTGGTGGCGGTATCCGAGGCTGAGATTGACGGAGATCCTCTGAAGAAGAAGCTCCTCGATGACATCGCGGTCTTTTACCTGCGCACCAAGCATGGAACGAAAAAGTCCGGTGACTTGCTCGCCAATATGGGAACCGGGAAGAAGCTCGAGCTGGTGGGGCATCGTCTCATTCGACGCTACGGCTGTTTCGGGTGCCACAACGGGATCCAGGACTTCGATCCTGATCCCGGGGCGCCGGACACCGGAAGGATCTCCTACTTTGACGGCGCGCAGCCTATCGGCGCGGAGTTGAACAAATGGGGAAACAAGGGCTCTGACCGGCTCGATTTCGGCCAGTGGGGACACCAGGAGGATGGCTCCGAGGCGATTCCGCACAGGCGCTACGATTGGGCCCTGGCCAAGCTGAGTGACACCAGGCGCTTTGACGTTCTTCCCCGCAGGGTGTCGCAGGGCGAGAACCGCTTCGGGGAGAAGGTCTACCATTATCTCCCCACTTCCAAGCTGGTCTACAAGGGGGCCGACGAGCTCCTGAAGATGCCCCTCTTCCCCTTCCATGACAACGAGGAGCAGGTCGAGGCTGTCGTCGCCTACGTCATCAGCCTGGTGGACGATCCTGTCGATCCCACCATGAAGAAACAGCTCTCGGAGAGAGAGCGCATCCTCGAGGGAGGCAGTCGGCTGGTCCAGAAGCTCAACTGTTCCGGTTGCCATCGGATCGGCGCGACCACCAGCTATGTGGCGCTCGAAGATCTCCCTGATCCCAACAGTATCGGAGACGAGGCCAGCAGAACCAACGTGATGCAGAAGGAAACCTGGCTGGCCAGGAACTATCGCCTGGCCGCGCGTCCAGTCGGGCCTCCTGGAGGTAATCTTGGGATCAACCTTCCGGCTGGATTCCCGCTGGGCCAGCAGATCGGGCAGTTCAGCGCCGGCGATGCCAGGGCGGACGCGGCTATCCCCCAGGTATTCAGTCCGAACGAAGACCCCATGAGCGTTGTGGACGCGGCCCGCAGGCATTTCTACCCGCTTCCCGGCTTCGTCCAGGATGTGGTCCGGGCGATCGATTCCATTTTCAACAAGGAATTCGATGCGGCCGGCACTCTTGCCAACAGGGGGATCTATGATTTCGTCAAGTCCCATGGGGAACTTGTCTACGAGGATGGAAGTCCCATCGAGGGGAAGGTTGTCTATGAGGATGGAACGCCCGTCGAGAAGGATAAGGATGGAAAATCCATCAAGAAGGAAGATGAGGATGGCAACCCCATCGAGATTGTGTGGAAGTGGAGCGGAGACGGGCTGATCTCCCGCCTGGGTAGGGCCTACGAGGATTTTGCTTGCACTCTCTGACAATACCTCGTCGCCCTCCTCGAGACTCCCTACGCCCAGTACCTTGTTGCCTTGCCCGACGATCTCGGGGTAAGTGCGAAGGAGCTAGAGGGGCTCGCCCGGGGATACTACTCTCCCCTCGGAGGAGTCCTGGTCGAGGCCCCGCGGAGCGCGCGTCGCCGCGCGGGGAAGGGCTATGGCGAGGGGGGAGTGCGCTTCTATTTCGGAACGGAGGTGACCGATAGGTTCAAGGCTCCGC
>JAKUSY010000664.1 GCA_022451445.1 Planctomycetota bacterium | reverse complement strand
GGCAGTTGTCATATGGACGGGCCTCATTAGCTGCCACCACCCTAAGCGATGCCCCGGGCGATAAGCAACCAGGGGGGCTAGTGCGAAATGTAGCAATTCGGTAACGCCTGCTGGAGTTTCTTGACGCCGGCGTCGGTGACTTTTGTTTCAGGATGGCTCAAGGCCCCAGGCTGAGTAGACCTTAGCTTGCCCACATGTAAACTTCTGTGCGAAGATGGGCGAATGGTCCGGCTCACTACCCTGGTCCTCAATTTTACCGGCGTTGCGGTTCATGCGGAAGAATCCTCCGCCCTCTGGTCTCTTGAACCCCTTTCCAGGCAGGCTCTCCCGGATGTGCCTGATGGTAATTGGGCGAACAATCCTCTCGATCGGTTCATCTACGCAAGGATGCAGAAGGCCGGGGTCGAGCCTGGGGGCGAAGCCTCGAAACGGAATCTTCTCCGAAGGGTGACCTTCGACCTGACGGGCCTGCCTCCCACCCAGGTCGAGACCAGGAATTTCCTGGAGGACTCCTCGCCGGAAGCCTATGAGAAAGTAATCGACCGACTGTTCGCCTCTCCTCGCTACGGCGAGAGATGGGGTCGCCATTGGCTCGATGTGGCCCGCTACGCTGACTCCAACGGGCTCGATGAGAATATCGCCCACGGCAACGCCTGGCGCTACAGGGATTGGGTGGTCTCTTCTTTCAATGCCGACAAGCCCTTCGATCGCTTCGCACTTGAACAACTCGCTGGCGACCTGCTTGGTCAGGACGCCGGCAAAAACGACCGAGACAGCATGCTGATCGCTACGGGCTTCCTCTCACTCGGGACAAAATCACTTGCCGAGGGCGACTTGGGGAAATTAGAGATGGACATCATCGATGAGCAACTCGACACCATTGGCCGTACCTTCATGGGTCTCACCCTCGGATGCGCGAGATGCCACGATCATAAATACGATCCGATCAGTACCACGGATTATTACGCCCTGGCCGGGATTTTCAAGAGCACCCGGACCATGGAGAGCTTGAAGCGCATCGCGAAGTGGAATGAAAACGTCCTCTCCCAGCCGCCACCAGCGGCCCATCTTGAAGAAGTAGAAAAAATGGCCGGGGAAGTCGCGCGGTTGGAGGCGGCTCTTGAAGCGGCCCCGGGAGGGGGTGAGAAAGACCGCATCGCGCAGACGAAAAATACCCTCGAAAAAACCCGGAAGCAGTTGGCTGAGCTCAAGGCCCGGCAGGTGACCGCCATGGGGGTCCGCGAAGGAGAACCTGTCGACCTGCGCATCCATCACCGCGGTAGCCATCTCGACCTTGGAAAGCTGGTGCCGCGTGGTATTCCCGCTGCCCTCGAGAGTGCCGGGCGAATTCGCGTTGCCGCGGGGGCCAGCGGGCGCCTGGAGCTGGCGCGCTGGCGCACTGGCCCCGAGCACCCCCTGACTGCCCGGGTAATTGCCAACAGGGCCTGGAGGTGGCATTTCGGCCGGGGGCTGGTCGATACGCCGGATAATTTCGGTATTCGCGGAGGCGCTCCTGAGAATCGGGGCCTGCTGGACTGGCTCGCCTGTCGCATCCGGGATTCCGGCTGGTCTGTCAAAGACCTCAACCGGCTTATTGTATCCTCGCGCACCTACAGGACCTCGAGCAGGGATGTTCCCATTTCAGCCCAGCGCGATCCGGAGAACCGGCTCCTGTGGAGATGGCCGGTCAGGAGGCTTGAAGCGGAGGCGCTTCGCGATGCGGTCCTCTCGGTAAGTGGAAAACTCAATCTCTCGGTCGGAGGGCCCGCCCTCAAACATGTAAAGAACCGGGAGTTCATCTTTGACCACACCTCGAAGGACAAGACCAGCTATGACAGCCCCAGGAGAACCCTCTACTTGCCGGTGATCCGCAACCATGTATACGACGCCCTGATGTTGTTTGATTTCCCGGACCCCGCTGTTCCCAATGGTAACCGGGCAACGACCACCGTGGCCTCCCAGGGCCTCTTCCTGATGAATTCCGAAATAACCCTGGCAGCCGGGGCGAGCCTTGCCGCCCGGCTGCTTGAAGACAGAAGCCTAGGGGATGATGCCGAA
>JAKUSY010000663.1 GCA_022451445.1 Planctomycetota bacterium | reverse complement strand
CAGCTCGAAGGCCTTCTGCTGCTGGCGCGAGTAGTTCTCGATCGCCGGATCGACCTCCGCGATGCGGCGGGCCTTGTTCAAGGCGTCGAGGATGACCTTGCGCTCGGCCAGGCGCTTGCGGTCCATGCCCGCGTCCAGCTTCAGTGAAGGCGAGGTGAAACGCAGCGGCTCCTTGTCGTCGCCGTAAATATAAAACGGGTCGTGATCCAGTCCGATCCGCCCGGCGAATTGACCGGGGCGAGTGTATTTCGGAGCGCCGGCCTTGTGGGGGAGGGTGATGATCTGCGGCAGCTTGCGATGTTTCGGCCGTCGCCGGCCGATCAGGCAGCCCATGGCCGGCTTGTCGGTGGGGTAGGGCTTGCGGTCGTTGCCCTCGGTGCGGAAGGTCAGGTCCGGCACGTTGCCGGTGAGGTTGTAGTAGTAGCCGGCGTGATGATCGCCGGTGGCACGACCGAAATCCGTGATCGAGCGCACGATGGCCAGGTGATGACCCTGCTGGGCAGTCAGCGGCAGGTGTTCGGAAATTTCCACTCCGTCCGCAGTGGTCTTGATGGGCCGGAACGGGCCGCGGTACTCGCTCGGCGCTTCCGGCTTCAGGTCCCACATGTCGATGTGTGATGAGCCGCCGCAGAGGAAGAACAGGATGGTGGATTTGGCCGGTTTCGTGCGCGCTCCGACCACCTCGTCTCGAGCCGACAGGAAAGATGAACCGAACTGCAGGCCTCCGAGACAGGAGGTCGAGGCCAGGAGAAAGGTTCGTCGATCCATTTGAGCAGGTTCCTCTTATTTTGAGTTCAGCCGTTTCGGCTGGGCCTTCCGCCACTCATCTTTGCTGACCTTCTTTACCTCCTGGATGAAGACGTAGCCGCCCTTCTTATTGCCGGTGACGACGTCGGGGTTGCCGTCCCCGGTGAGATCGCCGACGGTGAACTGGGTGCCGACCCCCGAGTCGTCGTCGATCTGGTAGGGGATGTAATGAACCCCGTCTTTTTTCGAGCGCACGAGCTTGAACCAGTACAGGACGGCGGGCGCGCCCGGCTCCGAATCGCCCTTAGGGCCGTGCGCCCAGAAGCGTTTTCCCGTGATGATGTCTTTCAGCCCGTCGCCGTCCATGTCGACCAGGCAGACCGAGTGCATCTGGGAGAACTTGACGCCATAGGCGTTGTGTTCCGGCTTGCTGCCCATGATTTCATGCCGGTTGAAGGTGATCTCGCCGTCCTTGCGGATCTGCTCCATCCAGGCCAGCCCGTAATTGTGCGCGTCCAGGCTGGCGATGATGTCCATGTCTCCATCTCCGTCGACATCGTAGGTGTACATATGCGAGCCGCCCCTGGTACCGAGCCGGACGGCGTGTTTCTTCCAGGTGGTGACCCCTGCGGGGTCGCCGGGTTCTTTGCCGGCCGGTTGTTCCCACCAGCCGTTGACCATCAGGAAGTCGGGCTTCTTGTCACCATTCACATCGCCGAAGCCCAGGCCGTGCTGGTAGCGGCTCCAGCCTTCCTTTTCCGAGACAGGGAAAAAGCTCCAGGGCTGGGTGAGATCCGCTCCGGGCCGCGCATATCCCAGGCGTCCCCCGGTGTGGAAGATCAGCTCCGGTTTGCCATCGCCGGTGATGTCGTCGAATCGCGGCGACTCGTTGTCGACCGCCGGATGCATCAGGTGCTTCTTCCAGGGCGCGTCCGTTTTGCCTTCGGGATTCTCGAACCAATGCACCGCCTTGCCGGGCCACTCATTCACCAGGATGTCATCGTAGCCATCGGAGTTGACGTCGTTGACCATGGTGATGAAGTTGTTGGAGTACCCCTTGGGCTCGAACGCCTTGACGGGATAGAGGGTGTGCTTGTTCTGAAAGTCCGGTCCCTCGTACCAATGCGGCCCGTAGACCGCGTCCATTTTCCCGTCCTTGTTGAAGTCTCCATAACCAGAGCCCTCGGCGTAGAAGGTCGTGGTCAGGACGATCTTCCTGAAGGTGCGTACCACGTAGGTCTCCTCGGCGAGCAGGGGACCGACCAGGAGCAGCAGCTGGCTGGCGCAGCGGAGGGTGAGGGGCCTGGTCATC
>JAKUSY010000662.1 GCA_022451445.1 Planctomycetota bacterium | reverse complement strand
TTCCTCAACGATACGGGTCCCGACGGGGGCGCGGTCTCGCCGGACGGTAACAACTGTACCGGGATGATCTGGTATCATACCGCCGCAAAGGCGGGTCACTGGACCAAGATCCGACTGGAGGCGACCCATCCCAACGGCGCCAACAGCGATCCCTTCGAGGAGCACTGGACGATGCGGCGCTGGGTCAGCGCCCGTGACGCCAACGTCACCCAGAACTGGCATATGCGCAAGACCAACCTCAACGGCGCCGGCGTCACCGGCTACCTCTTCGTCAACGGCGAGGAGGTCGACATGGCCTCGATCGCGGGCCGCGATGGAGCCGGCGTGACGCGCAGCGTTCTCTACGCCCTCTCCGCGGGCGACGTGGTCGATCTCGCCCTGACCCCGGTCGGCCCCAACGGCAATACCGCCGATTCTTCCGATGGTTCCGCCAACTGGCTGAAGATCGCCGCCAACGATGGAGACGTCAAGCCGCCGGCGCCCGCCTGCCGGGAAATCGAGATCACCTGCGACGTGGTGGCTGATGAGTCCCTGGTGCGGGTCGCCGTTACGACCACGCCCGATGGATGCGATTGCCTGAGCGTCGCGGTCTTCATCGACGACCAGCCGGCCGGCATCGCCGCGGTCGCCGGGAACGGGACGGTCGACGTGGCTCTTCCCGATGGCTGCGAGCCCGGCAGCGTCCACGCCATGGAGGTCGCCTGCCGCAACCGCCTCGGACGGCTCGGCCGGAGCGCCTTCTGCGAGTTCACCTGTCCCGATGATGACGTCATCGTGCCGGGCGGCCCGCGGTTCCGCCGCGGTGACCCGGATGACAACGGGTCCATCCAGCTGACCGACGGGATCTTCATCCTGAATTTCCTCTTCCTCGGAGGTTCGGATCCGATCTGTTTCGATGCCGCCGACGCGGACAACAACGGCTCCGTCCAGCTGACCGATGGGATCTTTATCCTGAACTTCCTCTTTCTCGGAGGGGAGGCGCCCCCGGCGCCCGGCCTCGATTGCGGTGAGGATACCGACGAGCCGGCTGACGAGCTGGGCTGCGAGACCTTCGACAGCTGCGGCGGGTAGGGTACCCGGTAAGCTGACAAGGATTTTTCTGAAGGCCACGGGTCGCCGGGTGAAAGCCAGGCGGTCCGTGGCCTTCTTATTCCTGGAGTAGGGGGGGGATTTGGAAGTTGGCTAGGTTGCCTTACACAGATATCATGGAAATTCGGACTACTGTCCGGTGGGTAATAACGAGACTGCCAAGGGAAGTAAGGCGCTATGGGTACTGGGAAAAGAAAATCCGGACTTATCAAAGGAAGCTTGGGTTCCCCAACGGTTTTTTATTAATAATTCTGCATTAGTTACCTGTTGAGGTTCGCAATCGGGGTCGTTTGCGGCCGTGAACAGGGTTGAATCTGGCTTCCCGCCAGGGAAGCCGAAAGGGTCGAAAGATGTTTAAACGTTTCAGCTCATCGATGAGAAATACCGGGAAGGCCGCGGCCTTTATCTGCCTTGCAGTATTCACGCTCAACACTGCACGAGCCGTAGATGTAGAAAACCTGCCCGTTGCGGCGTGGGAGGTCCTCAACGTTCTCAGCGCCGGCAACAACGGGCTGCCGACCTACAACAACCGGACGGTGGGCGGTGTGGCCCAGGTCGACAGGCTGGACGCGACCTTCACCGTCTCCATCGACTTCGACGCCACTCCTGAAGACAGCGTCGGCAACGCCGGCCGGGAGCTCATCTGGGAAACCGGGGGCGGCACGATCGGTTTTTCCATCTGCTACGAGCATCCCAACACCGTGGTGCTGCGCGCCTCGGGCAACGGCGGCAATTCCGTCGCCACTGTGAGCGTCGAGTTGAGCCAGGAGCACCTCGATGACGGCGAGCTGGACCTCGCCTGGACCTGGGACACCGACAACGGCGCCGGCCTGCAGACCATCGCCATCATCATCGACGGCGCGGTGGCAGACAGCGTGACCTATGACCTGCAGCCTGACTGGAGCGGCGGCAACGCCGCGGCCTTCGGCGGCAGGTCGACCTCTCTCGCCGCAGGCGGCGGCAACACCTCGCTG
>JAKUSY010000661.1 GCA_022451445.1 Planctomycetota bacterium | reverse complement strand
CTGCGCGTAAGAAACTCGATGGAAAAGTGAAACTGAAATACGAGGCTGGAGGTGTGGAGATGGCCGAGCTCAGGAGGTCAGTCGGCCGGCTGGCGCGCTCGACGCCGGACATTCGCAAGAAGGCTCTGATGGCCTGCAGTTACTGTGTCCTCGCTGATGGGATCATCGAGGTAGAGGAGGCGGAGCTGTTGCGCGCCTTTGCCCATGCCCTTGGCGTACCCGTGCCACCGTTCCTGGCCTCGACCGACCTGGCGGGTTCTGATGGGGACTGAAAGACTCAAGCCGGCTTTAGCCTGGAACGATCCCGGCCGGGAGCTGTCCAGCCCATGACGATGAATTTCTTTGAGCACCAGGAGAGAGCGCGTCGTTCTACGGGACGCCTGGTCATCATGTTCTCCCTGGCGGTTGTGGGGATCATCGCGGTTCTGTATTTCTTCTTCGCCCTCCTCCTTGCGGGCGACTCCCACCCAAGGGGTAGTCTCTGGCAACCGATGACCCTGTTGTGGGTGATGGGAGGAACACTCCTGACCAGCGGCCTGGCCTGCCTGATCAAGATCTCCAGCCTGTCGGCCGGGGGATCGGCGGTCGCCGAGATGGTGGGGGGCGTCAAGGTGGCTGGCGGAACAGGCGATCTCGCCGAACAGAAATACGTAAATGTCGTAGAGGAAATGGCCATCGCCTCCGGAGTGCCGGTCCCCGACATCTACATCCTGCAGGATGAGAGGTCTATCAACGCCTTCGCCGCCGGCTATTCCATAGATGACGCGGCGGTGGCGGTGAGCCGGGGCTGCATCGAGCGGCTGGATCGCGATGAATTGCAGGGCGTGGTGGCCCACGAATTCAGCCATATTCTCAACGGCGACATGCGGCTCAACATCCGACTGATAGGCGTCCTGGCCGGGATCCTGTTCATTGCCAGCGCTGGCGAGTTCATCCTGCGTTACTCCGGGAACTCATCGAGCAGCCGCCGCCGCAGCAGCAGCAGCAAGGACGATGGGGGCGGCGGGGGGATCATCCTCGTCGGGTTGGCTCTCCTGTTGATCGGCTATGTCGGCTACCTCTTCGGCTCCCTGATCAAGGCTGCGGTTTCGCGCCAGCGTGAGTTCCTCGCCGATGCCTCGGCAGTTCAATTCACCCGGCTCCCGGATGGTATCGGGGGGGCGCTGCGGAAAATCGGAGGCTATGCCGATGGTAAACTCGATAGTCCGAAAGCGTCAGAGGTCTCGCATATGTGTTTCACCAGCGTCTCCCGCAGCCTCTTCAGCTTCAAGACGCACCCGCCCCTGCCCGAGAGGATCTCCCGCATCGAGAATCTTCCGATCGAGGGGCTCGGCCCGGCGGCGGCCGCGACGGCTGCTGCGGCGCCGTTGGCTGCCGGTGTCGCCGGGCTGGCCGGGACGGCAGGGGAAGGGAAGATCGAGGCGCGGCCCGAAGATGTCGTTGCCAGCACCGGCACTGTCAGCTCCGACGGGATCCGGAAAGCCGCCAAGATTGTCGCCAGGCTGCCTTCCCAGCTCCTGGAGGCCGCCCAGCATCCCTACAGCGCTACCCTGCTGGCCTGTCTCCTTCTCCTGCCGGATGAGAAGAGGGAGCGCCGGAAGATGGTCAGAAAGGGACTGTCCGGGATCCTGGAGAAAAACGACCTGGCGGAGATGCTCCGTATCGAGAAATTCATGGGAGATCTCGACCCTCATGCGCGGCTTCCGTTGCTTGAGATGGCCGCGCCGGCCCTGCGGATGCTGACGAAGAGCCAGGAGAAAGATTTTCTCAAACGCATCGATGAGATCATCAAGCTCGACACCAGGATCGATCTCCGGGAGTTCTGCTACGCCACGATCATCGATTTCTGCCTGCATGGCGGCGGGAAGCTGCGCGGCAGGAACAGGAAACGCTACCGGAAGATCAAGGAGCTCGCCCCGGATTTTTCGCGTGTTCTTTCCGTTCTCTCGGATGCCGGGCAGGATGATTCCCGCAACCGTCAGCGGGCGTTCACCGCTGCGCGTAAGAAACTCGATGGAAAAGTGAAACTGAAATACGAGGCTGGAGGTGTGGAGATGGCCGAGCTCAGGAGG
>JAKUSY010000660.1 GCA_022451445.1 Planctomycetota bacterium | reverse complement strand
CCGCGAACTCGTGAGCACAGGACCTACCGAGCCTCCATTCCAACCCCAGGTACTCGGGGACGTTGGAAATCGCATGCGAGCCGCTTTTTCCTTTATGTTCGAGCAAGGTGCCGCTTCAGCCGTTCTCATCGGCAGTGACTGCCCCCTCCTGGATGGAAAGATTGTCGGAAAAGCCTTGGCTGCCCTGAAGAAAAACGACCTTGTCCTAGGCCCCGCCTCAGACGGAGGTTATTACCTTATCGGGCTGAAACGCCCAATACCGGAACTCTTCAGGCTCCGAGAGTGGAGCCATCCGGAAGTGTTGCGGACAACAATAGAAACTGCGCGGAAGTTGAACCTGGGCATCGAGTTCCTACAGGTTCTCAATGATGTCGACCGGGGAGAAGACCTGGCCCAATTGGGCCAGGATCTCCTGCTCGCCTGGCGGAATTGCCGAAACGAAAACCGTGATGATTTTCCGCTGCGGGTCTTTCGCCGTCTGTTCTGGGAACCCGGAACACTTATTTATCAGCTTGCAAGCAGGAGCCCAGATCCAGCTCTCCTGTGCAAAAAAGCCCGATCCGGAAACGCTTGACAGTGCCCTGCCCGGACCTAAAATAACCCGGACTACTGCTTCGGCTCCTAAGTCCTTTATCTCGCTGTAGTTATTCTCTTGGAGATCTCCTGTAGGAATCTTTTTGAGCCGATGCGGTCATCTGCTCTGTCGCATTCAGAAAAACAGTATAGCGGTTTAATCGACTTCTCAGGAAACGCATGAATCCACCTCATTTAATGGGGTGGCATGTGGTCGTTCTCGTGAGGTGGTGGTATGCTGTCCGTCTTTACCATCCGGACCTAGGATACTGGGATTCGGAGCGTCTTTTTCTATCTTTGCCTGAATTTGAAAAACCAGTCCGAAAAACGGTGAGTGCTTTTCTTTACATTTTTTACCCGGAGTGCTCAACCTTTGATCCTGCCTCCGCCTCCAAACGAGAAACAAAGAATAACCTGACCTGATGAAATCCGAAGAGATACTGCGACTTGTAGACACGATCCACCGCTCGAAGGAGATTGAGAAAGAAATCATCTTCCAGGGAATCGAGGCGTGCCTGCTTTCCGCTGTCCACAGAAAGCACGGCGAATCCGAGGACGACACTGTCGTGATCGACCGGGAAACCGGGGAGACTATAGTCCTCCAGAATGGCGAGGAAATCGATGCTGAAGAGCTTGGACGCCTGGCCGCCATGTCGGGCAAGCAGGTGCTCTTCCAGAAAATCCGGGAAGCTGAACGCGACAAGATCTTCGAAGAATACGAAGGCAAGATCGGGCAATTGGTACCCGGGGTTGTCCAACGCAACGAAGGACCCAATCTTATTGTCAGCCTCGGCAGGGTCGAAGGTTTCCTGCCGCGAAGTGAACAGGCTCCAGGTGAGCGCTTCCGCGTCGGAGAGAGAATCAAGGCGCTCGTAAAAGATGTCCAGAAGAGCACCAACCGGGTCAAGATCACCCTGTCGAGAACGGCTCACGAACTCGTAAGCGCTCTTTTCGCGCTCGAAATCCCTGAAGTCCAGGAAAACGCGATCGAGATCAAGAAGATCGCCAGAGAGGCCGGATACCGAACCAAGATCGCGGTAACCACCACCGATACGAACATAGACTGCGTGGGTGCCTGCGTTGGAGTTCGAGGCTCCAGAATCAAGAACGTCGTCGACGAGTTGTTTGGCGAAAAGATCGATATCGTTCGCTGGAACGAATCCGATGAAGTGCTCATCATCCAGGCCCTCAAGCCGGCGGAAATTTCTACGATGGACCTCGATGATGAGACAATGAAAGCGACGATTTACGTCAAGCCAGACCAGCAATCCCTGGCGATCGGCAAGCGTGGACAGAATGTACGCCTCGCCTCAAAACTCACCGGATGGGAGCTCGCAATCGAACCGATCACCGATGAAGAGCTCGAGCAGAAGAGAAAAGAAGGCGCTGGAGAGATCGAGGTAGATATCGAGGACGAAGAACTCGGCGATGAAACCGAAGCCACGACGGGATTGCCCATAGAGCAAGAGGCCGCAGAGGAAGCCGGAGATGGCTCCAAGGC